>JABDRA010000116.1 GCA_013041995.1 Anderseniella sp.
CGCCTGGACTCCGTACTGATCTTTGAAGAACTGTCCAGGGCATGCCCTTCAACGGCTGCCTTTATCTCCATCCATAATATGGCAGCGTGGATGATTGACAGCTTCGGCACGGAGGCCCAGCGCCAGAAGTTCCTGCCGGACATGACGGCCATGAACAAGATCTCCAGCTATTGCCTGACTGAACCCGGTTCCGGGTCCGATGCAGCAGCACTGCGCACTAAGGCGGTGAGAGACGGCGACCATTATGTGCTGAACGGGTCCAAGGCGTTTATTTCAGGTGCTGGGGTCAATGATCTCTACCTGACCATGGTGCGCACCGGCGATGATACGCCAAACGGCATCTCCTGCATCATGATAGAAAACGGCACTGAAGGCCTGAGCTTTGGCGCGAACGAGAAAAAGCTGGGCTGGCACTCACAGCCGACGGCGCAGGTAAATTTCGACAATTGCCGGGTGCCGGCGGAAAATCTGGTTGGCGGGGAGGGTAACGGCTTCCGGATCGCCATGGCCGGCCTAGATGGCGGCAGACTGAACATCGGGGCCTGTTCCATTGGCGGTGCGCAAGCCTGCATTGACCATGCCGTTGACTACATGAAGACAAGAAAGGCTTTCGGCAAGGCGATTTCTGAATTTCAGGCATTGCAGTTCCGGCTGGCTGACATGCAGACAGAACTCGAATCTGCCCGAATCCTGCTTTACGCCGCTGCACAGAAGGTAAATGACAAACACCCCCAGGCCACAAGGTTTGCAGCCATGGCAAAACGCAAGGCAACGGATACCGGCTTTCAGGTGGTCAATGACGCACTGCAGATGTTTGGCGGTTACGGATATCTGCAGGACTATCCAGTGGAGCGATATTTGCGCGATCTGCGCGTACATCAAATTCTTGAAGGCACCAATGAAATCATGCGACTGATCATTTCACGCGACATGCTGCGTCAGTAGTTTTGACTAGATTGGTTTGTGATCGCCCATGACGAATTCAAACGAGATTCTCTTTTCCCAGGAAGGCAGGGTCGGAGTTATAACGCTCAACCGCGAGCGGGCACTGAATGCGTTGACTGTGGGCATGGTTCGCGCGCTGGATGCCCAACTGCGCGCCTGGGAAACCGATCGTGGCGTTAAGCGTGTGGTCATTGAAGGTGCCGGTGACAAGGCGTTTTGTGCAGGCGGTGATATTCGCCAGTTGTATGACTGGGGCCTGGCGATGGATCCGCAGTTTCTCGATTTCTACCGCGAGGAATACCTGCTCAACACTTATATCAAGCATTATCCCAAACCATACATTGCCTTGCTGGATGGTATTGTCATGGGTGGTGGGGTAGGCGTGTCGGTGCATGGCTCGCATCGTATTGTCACAGAGGCCACGACCTTCGCCATGCCTGAGACGGGGATCGGGCTGTTTCCCGATGTCGGGGGAACATATTTCCTGCCGCGCTGTCCCGGCGAGACCGGCATGTATATGGGCCTGACCGGCGCAAGGCTGAAAGCCGGCGATGCCGTATATGCAGGTGTCGGCACGCACTTTGTTCCAAAACAACGGCTGCCAGACCTGAAACGCGCTCTCAGGGCCTTTGACAATGTGGACGAGGCCATTCAGCAATATGCCGTTCCGATTGATCCGGAGATATTCGGCCGCCATCGCGGGGCAATTGACCGGCACTTCCTGCAAAACTCTGCAGAGAATGTACTGGAAAGCCTTCGGTCTGATCCGTCGGATTGGGCGCAGAAACAGGCCGACATCGTGAAACTGAAGTCGCCCACGAGCCTGAAGATATGCCACCGGCAGTTGCGTGACGGGCTGACGCTCGACTTCAATGCCTGCATGCGTCTGGAATACCGTATCGTCAATCGGATATTCACGGGTCATGATTTTTTTGAAGGAACCCGTGCTGTCGTTATCGACAAGGACATGGCACCGAACTGGCAGCCGGCAACTCTGGGCGCCGTCAGGAATGAAGAGATCAATGCCTATTTCGATCCGCTGCCGGAAGAACTGCCGGTGTGATGATTGTGCACCGCGGTTCCGCCGCAGTCAGGCGGACGGGGAAAACCGCAAGGACAGGCACGACATCCCGCCATCCAGCTTGGCCGCTTCGCTATTGCCGACTTCACGCACATCATATCCTGCAGCGGAAAGTCTTGCAGCGGTTTGCGGAAACCCGGCTGGCATGAGCACAAGCTCGTTGAAACGGATGGCGTTTGCGGCTGCATCTTCGCCATCCGCTGTGGTGATTACCCGATAGCCGTCAAAGCAGCCTGTATCCGAAAGACGGGCGGTGGCCAACACCGTTTCTTCGTCCATCAGCGAGCAGTCAGTCTTGAAGTGCAGTACGCCTGCCGGCGTCTCGACTTCCCGTACCCGGTAATTCCAGCGCGATGTCAGTTGTGTCAGTTCGGCAATCCCCGCCGCATCGGTGCGGGCAGAGCGTCCGACGAGTATTTCCGTCTCGGTCACCAGGACATCACCGCCGTCGATAAATCCGGGCCCGGCAACTGCGATCACCTCGCCGTAAAACTCAGACAGGACCGGAGCCATGACTGCCGCCTCGCCAATACGCGACGGCGCGCCCGGCCGCATGGCAATTGCAACTTCGGGCAGGCATAGAGCCGCATCCTCGACGAATACGGAGTCGGGATAGTCATCAAGCGGTTCCAGTACCTTCACGTCAGCACCTGTGGAGGCAAGTAACGATACGTAATGTGCATGGTCTTGCTGGAAACGCTGCAGATCAGGAGTGCCGGTATCGATAGCGCGCAGGCCGTCGATAATTCTGGCGCTCGGTTTGCGTGCTATGGCGTGAGTGAAAGTATAAGAGCGGGTTGTCATCACAGGACCAATAAATTGCTGTCGGACGAGGTCTTATCAGCCGGCATCTCGATTGTACAAGGGTATCACCTGTAAGATGCTCCGGGTTGTCGATGCCTCTTGCATGTCACTGCCAGTCCTTGCGATGTTACCGCAAAAGAAAAACACGGGATCACGGAGAGGCAGCGTTTCATGGCAAGCATCGGTTTTATTGGTCTGGGCAATATGGGTGGTCCAATGGCAGACAATCTGGTCAAGGCGGGCCATGAGGTTCGCGGCTTTGACCTGTCTGGCGACAGCGTGGCGCGATTTGTGGCGGCTGGCGGGCTCGCCGCCGACAGCGTTGCGGCCGCTGTTGCAGGGGCAGATGTGGTTGTGACCATGCTGCCGGCAGGCAAGCACGTAAGGGAGGTGTATACGGGCGACAGTGGTCTGATCTCTGTGTGTGAGCCTGGCACGTTGATGATAGACAGCTCCACGATCGACGTTGAGACTGCACGGGATGTGATTGCACAGGCGGACGCGGCCGGCCACCAGATGCTTGATGCACCGGTGTCCGGCGGCACGACAGGGGCCGCGGCCGGTACTCTTACCTTCATGTGCGGCGGCAGCGATGCTGCTTTTGCCGGTGCCAAACCGTTTCTGGATATCATGGGCAAGAACATCATCCACGCCGGCGGACCCGGAAACGGCCAGGCAGCCAAGGTCTGCAACAACATGCTGCTTGCTGTGTCGATGATTGGTACCTGTGAGGCATTCCTCATGGCGGAGCGGCTCGGGCTGGATGCGCAGCGATTTTTTGATATCTCGTCAACGGCATCGGGTCAGAGCTGGTCGATGACCACATATTGCCCCGTGCCCGGCCCGGTACCCACGTCCCCGGCCAACCGTGACTATCAGCCCGGTTTCGCCGCCGCCATGATGTTCAAGGATCTCGAGCTGGCAAAAGGGGCCGCGGAAAGCTCGGAAACTTTCACGCCAATGGGCGCGCGTGCACTTGAGCTTTACAAAGAGTTTATGGATGCAGGTGGTGCGGATACGGATTTTTCAGGCATAATCAGGTATCTGGCCCGCGGAAAATAGCCAAAAACCACGCCTGCAAGGTTTTGCTAACCGTGACGCCACATCTGTCAAATTTGAAGCAAATTAGCCTCTGATTTACCTATATCATTGAGCTGATCTTAAAAAACCCGCCCTAGAGTCATCGTCAAGGCAGGGACAAAACCTGCCACTCAAAAATAGACGAACTTAAAACATAAACGGGCAGGTATTAAACATGAACAAGATGACCGCAATGGCGGTCCGCGATGA
>JABDRA010000121.1 GCA_013041995.1 Anderseniella sp.
TCATCGATGACCACCTTGTCCATGATACCCGTCATCGCGATGTCCAGCGCGGACACGGTGCCGTAGGGAATGACACAAGTGCCCGGTTTCACCCAATCGGCTTTGAACAGTTCTTCACGTTCGGCCAGCCGGGACGCTTCGACCATGATGTCGGCGCCTTCCAGGCAATCGCGCCAGTTGTCGGTCACGATGATTTTCTTGCCGAGGTCAGCTTCCAGCTTTGCCGCAAAGGCTTCCCGGCTTTCCGAACGGCGCGAATGCACCCTGATCTCGTCGAAATCATACAGGTGATCGAGCAGGCGCACGTTCCAGTAAGCTGTACCGCGGGCGCCGATATGGCCGAGGATTTTTGATCCCTTGCGCGCCAGGTGTTTTGCGCCGATGGCGGTCAATGCACCGGTGCGGGCATCGGTGATCAGGGTCGCATCGAGAATGGCGCGCGGCATGCCGGTTTGCGGATCAAACAGGTTGAGCAGGGCCATTTCCGACGGCAGGCCCTTTTTGTAATTGTCGACATAATCGCCGACGATTTTCACACCGGCCAGTCCAAGCGGCGCCACATAGCCGCGCAGGACATTGAAATGTCCGTTGAATGCCGGATCAGGTGTCAGGTGCATGCGAGGTTCGATCACCGCGCCATCAGGGGTGCCCTGCGCCAAAAGACCTTCTTCGACTGCGGCGATTATTTCATCATTGGTCATCGCCAGTTGGTCAATGTCCGGCCCGCTCAGCCAGGTCAGCTTCACAGGTTCATTCATGCAGGTTTCAGTCTCCCGGTGTTTTCCAGGTGCTCGACGATCTCGCCTGCAGTTATCTCGGGCGATTTCTCAGCGGTGTTGATGGTGATTTCCGCGTTTTCCGGTTCTTCATAGTCACTGTCGATGCCGGTGAAATTCTTGATCTCGCCGGCGCGAGCCTTGGCATACAGCCCCTTCACGTCGCGTGCTTCACAAACCTCAAGCGGCGTGTCGACGTGGACTTCGATAAATTCACCGTCCTCCAGCATGTCGCGTGCCATGCGGCGCTCCGCCCGGAACGGCGAGATGAATGACACCAGCACGATCAGGCCGGCATCCGCCATCAGTCTTGAGACTTCTGCGACGCGGCGGATGTTTTCCACCCGGTCGGCATCGGTGAAGCCTAAGTCGCGGTTGAGGCCATGGCGGACATTGTCGCCATCAAGCAGATAGGTGTGGTGGCCCATGGCGGTGAGGCGTTTTTCGACAATATTGGCAACGGTTGACTTGCCCGATCCTGACAGGCCGGTAAACCACAGCACCGTCGATTGCTGGTTCTTGGTGGCGGCACGAGTACCTTTATGGATATCAAGCGCCTGCCAGTGAATGTTGCTGGCCCGTCTGAGCGCGAAATTGATCAGCCCGAGACCGACCGTCGTGTTGCTGGCCCGGTCGATGATGATGAAGCCTCCAAGGTCGCGGTTGTCGGTATAGCTGGTGAACGGCAGTTCCTCATCAAGGCTGATATTGCACATGCCGATCTGGTTGAGTTCCAGCGTCTTTGCGGCAGTGTGCTCCAGCGTGTTGACGTTGACCTCGTATTTGGGTTGCGCGAGCTTGGCCGGCACGGTACGTGCGCCCAGCTTTATCAGGTAGGGCCTGCCCGGCAGCATCGGCTCATCGCCCATCCACAGTATCTGGGCTTCAAACTGGTCGGCAACCTCCACCGGGGCATCGGCGGAACAAATGACATTGCCGCGGCTGGCGTCTATCTCGTCGGCAAGCGTCAGCATGATGGCCTGGCCTGACTGCGCATGGTCGAGATCACCGTCATGGGTAACGATGCGGGCAATGGTGCTTTCACGTGCCGATGGCAGCACTTTGACCTTGTCGCCCTGCTTCAGGGTGCCTGACACCAGCGTACCGGCAAAGCCTCTGAAAGTGCGGTCAGGACGGCACACCCACTGTACAGGCAGCCGGGCAGGCTGGTCATGGTCGTGCTGCAGCATGTCAACGGTTTCCAGATGCTGCAGCAGGCACGGACCGTCGTACCAGGATGTTTCCGGACCCTTCTCCGTAACATTGCAGCCGGTCAGGGCCGACATGGGAATGCAGGTCACATCGCCAGCGCCAATCTCCTTGGCGAAGGTGAGAAAGTCTTTCTCGATAGCGCGATAGGTGGCTTCGTCATTCTCCACCAGGTCCATCTTGTTGACTGCCAATACCAGTTGCCGGATGCCGAGCAGTGTCACGATATAGGCATGACGGCGCGTCTGGGTCAGGATGCCCTTGGTCGCGTCCACCAGCAGCACTGCAAGGTCAGCAGTTGACGCACCGGTGGCCATATTGCGGGTGTATTGTTCATGGCCCGGCGTGTCGGCCACGATGAACTTGCGGTTTGGCGTGGTGAAGGCGCGGTAGGCGACATCGATGGTAATGCCCTGTTCGCGCTCGGCGGCCAGGCCGTCAACCAGCAGCGCGAAGTCTATATTGCCGCCTTGCGTGCCGACGCGTTTCGAGTCTGCTTCAAGGGCCGACAGCTGGTCATCAAAGATCAGCTTCGATTCATACAGCAAGCGGCCGATCAGGGTGGACTTGCCGTCATCCACCGACCCGCAGGTGATGAAGCGCAGCATGTCCTTGGCGGATTGCTCGGCCAGGTAGGTTTCGATATTGTCGGTGGTGAGATCGGGGGTCTGCATCAGAAATACCCCTCCTGCTTCTTCTTCTCCATCGAAGCGGACTGATCGTGGTCGATTACCCGGCCGGCCCGTTCAGACGTGGTGGTGATCAGCATTTCGGCAATGATCTCTTCCAGCGTTGCGGCGCTGCTTTGGGTGGCACCGGTCAACGGATAACAGCCAAGCGTGCGGAAGCGCACCGTCTGCAGTTCGGGCGTCTCACCCTCGTTCAGCGGCATTCGGTCATCATCGACCATGATCAGGTCGTCGCCGCGTTTCACGACGGGTCTCTGTGCGGCAAAATACAAGGGCACGATGGGAATGTTTTCATCCCGGATGTACTGCCAGATATCCAGTTCGGTCCAATTGGACAGCGGGAAGACACGCATCGACTCGCCCTTGTTGATACGGGTGTTGTAGGTGCGCCACAGCTCCGGGCGCTGGTTCTTCGGGTCCCAGCGATGCTGCGCACTGCGGAACGAGAATATCCGTTCCTTGGCACGGGATTTTTCTTCATCGCGGCGGGCCCCGCCGAAGGCTGCATCAAAGCCGTACCTGTCGAGAGCCTGTTTGAGGGCGTCGGTTTTCATGACCTCGGTATGACGCGTTGAGCCTGCGGTGAACGGATTGACGTTGGCCGCAACACCTTCTTCATTGATATGAACGATCAGGTCCAGGCCCAGACGGCTGGCGGTCTCGTCGCGAAACTCGATCATTTCGCGAAACTTCCAGGTGGTGTCCACGTGCAGGAGCGGGAAGGGCGGTCTGGCCGGATAAAATGCCTTCATGGCCAGATGCAGCATGACGGCAGAATCCTTGCCGACCGAATACAGCATCACCGGCTTTTCACACTGCGCTGCGACCTCGCGCATGATGTGAATGCTCTCAGCTTCCAGTTGTTGCAGATGACTTGGTTTGGACAGTTGGGTCATTCGGCTCTCGGGAAATTCAAATGGGTCAATAACCAGTTCCTTTGGCATAAGTGCTGGTTTCATCGTGGTTTGGATAAATTGTCAATCATTGTCCTGCAATGCCAAGAATTTGTCCTCACTGGTCATGTTGGCGCTGTGGGGCAGGCCTAGCGTTCAAGAGGCAAACAACGACCCAGATTGTCAGCCAGAGGACGCTATCATGTCGGCACGCGAAGGTGGAAGACGCAGAGCGAGGGCTGGCAACCGGCCGGACCGGTCTTCGGGACAATTGCCGAAACCGATCGGAGTATTCCGCAATCCGTTGCCGCCTGTCGAATTGCTGGGCGAGGATGATCTCAACCGGCTGATTGATGCAGCGTTCCGTGTGCTGCAGGAATCAGGCCTGGAATTTTTATCCGTCAGGTGCCTGGATATTCTGGAGAAGAACGGCTGCAAGGTCGATCGCGAGACCGGCGTGGCGCGCATGGATCGCGCCACGGTTGAACACTTTGTGAGCCTCGCACCTGAAACCTTCGCCGTGCATGGCCGCAACCCGGAGCGCAATACGGTGATGGGCGGCAACTACATCAACTTCAACACTGTCGGCTCACCACCCAATATCAATGATCTGGACAATGGCCGGCGTCCGGGCACCTATGATGCGCTGGTCGACCTTGTGAAACTGAACCATGCACTCGGTGTGTGCCACACCATGGGCGGGTCGATTGTCGAGCCGATGGACCTGCCGGTACCGACCCGGCATCTGGACAATGCCTATGCCATCTTGAAGTATACCGACCGGTCAGCGTTTGTGCGCACCGTGTCGGAGTTCCGGGCGAAGGACGCTATCGAGATGGTGGCCATTGCGCGCGGTGTCAGCCTTGATCAGTTGAAGACCGAGTGCTCGCTGCTGACGTCGTTCAACGTCAACAGCCCGCGCCGCGTGGATGAGGAACTGCTGGAAGGCCTGTTGTGTTTCGGAGAATACGGCCAGGCGGTCGCGGTGACGCCATTTACGCTGGCAGGTGCCATGAGCCCGGTGACGGTTGCCGGCGCACTGGTGCAACAGACCGCAGAAGCGCTCGCGGTAATCGCCCTTGCGCAGATGGCCAACCCGGGCGCACCTGTGCTGTTCGGCGGTTTTACCTCCAATGTGGACATGAAGTCCGGCGCGCCTGCCTTCGGCACGCCGGAATATGTCAAGGCGGTGCTGATCGGTGGCCAGATCGCGCGCTATTTCAAACTGCCGTACCGGTCTTCAAACGTGAACGCGTCGAATTGCGTGGATGCGCAGTCCACCTATGAGACCGCCATGTCCTTGTGGGCGGTGATCATGGGACATGCCAATATTGTGCATCATGGCCTGGGCTGGCTGGAAGGCGGCCTGTCGGCGTCCATGGAGAAATGCGTGATAGATGCTGAAATGATCCGGCAATGGGTCGCGTCACTCGCACCCCTGGACATGAGCGACGAGGCACTGGCCGTTGACGCCATTGCCGGTGTCGAGCCGGGCGGGCACTTCTTTGGAGAACCGCACACGCTGGCACGCTTTGAAACGGCATTTTACCAGCCGATGGTCTCTGACTGGCGCAATTTCGAGAACTGGCAGGAAGCCGGTTCGAAAACCGCCACCGAGCGCGCCAATGTTGTCTGGAAGCAGATGCTGGAGGCTTATGAAGAACCGCCGATGGATGAGGCGGTGGATGAGGCGCTCAAGGACTACATGACCCGCCGCAAGCATGAGCTGAAGGATGTTCAGCCCTAGGGGGCAGGCCCCATCAAGTCGTAAAGTCCAGAAGGACTGCTTCGAGCCCATTTCTGACATTTTTTCCGGCACACTTAGTATCTGGCGTGTTCTCATATTGATCACCACACGCGTGTTGGCAGTCGGCGAGCAACATCGAAAAAATGTCTGAGGTCGGCATTTGGGAGAGTGACAAGAAGGTGCGTCCAAACAGGGTCCAAGCCCATGCTGGAGTACGTTGCAAATTCGTGCGGCATCCAGATAATAGAGACATGTCATCGCTGCACTTCACACCTGCAAGTTCACCTTTGCATTGGTCAATTTTGAATGATGAATTGGATCGCTGGCATGCAGCAGGTCTCACTGCTTCGTTCTGGTGGCGTGACGACGATGCAGTGAAGAATGGGCCACGGCTTGAAAAACTGTTCGCTTTATCTGAACAGTTCGACTTCCCACTCTGTCTTGCGGTCATTCCAGCAAACCTCCATGGGTCGCTAAAGCAACCTGTCAAATTATCAAGCCGGGTATGTATCCTGCAGCATGGGTATGCTCACATTGATCATAGCACTGCTAAGGAAAAAGGGGCTTGTGAACTTGGCCTGCATCGCGGCTTGAAGACTATTTTGGATGAATTGAAATATGGGCGTAAGAGGCTTTCACAGGTATTTGGTGATCATTTCATGCCTGTAGTTGTACCCCCATGGAACCGGATATCGGACCAGCTGCCACCTCACCTTTCCCAAGTCGGTTACAAGGGTCTATCAGTATTTGGCGAAGAAGCAACGAGACATGCCAATGCTGTATTTACGGTTGCGAACTGTCATTGTGATCCAGTGTCTTGGAAGCGCGGCGGCGTATTTGTCAGCACTGGAGCTGCACTCGATCAATTGGTTGACCGGCTGGTTGTCATCCGCAGAAATGCTACATCAGAAGTTCCTCCGACCGGTTACGTGACACATCACGCAGTCATGGACCATGCCGCCTGGGATTTCACAGAAATGCTCTTCGGCACGCTAAGAAAACATCCAGCTGCTGAGTTCCTGACGGCGGCGGAGGTGTTTTCGTTATGACCATCCGTCCTGCGCGCAGTGATGATATTGATGAGATCATTACGCTGTTGCACATTCATATGAACCGCAGGATTAGCCGCGAACGCTGGAAGCAGCTCTTCACCTATTCATGGATTACTGACAAGCCTGACTTTGGACGCGTAGCGACAGCTACCAACCGGATTGTGGGATATTTGGGTGCAATCTATTCAGATCGCATGGTGGATGGGGAGGTGGTTCGATACGTCAACCCAAATTCTTGGTACATGGAGAAGGCGGCAAGGAGAGAAGTCAAGGGTATCTCCGGCGGACTGGGCCTGGAATTAATGCATGACCTAACCCGGGATGAAAATCTGCACTTCCATATCAACACTAGTTCCAGGCTGACTACCGCTTTGTTGCGCCGTGCCGGATTTAGGGTGCTTGACCAGAGCAAGCTGGTTTGGAGCAGAAGCGCAAGCAACAAATTACTAGAGAGATTTGAGGTGATCCAGGACATAGGCACGATCTCATCTATTGTAGATGCCAAGTGGCGCCAAGTTATCGAGGATCATAGAACATGGCCAGTGTCTCCACTGCTAGTCCGTTCACAAGGGCAGGTACTTTTCATGATGATCGCGACGAGTACGAAAGGCGATGATGAAGTATGGCATGACGTGATGAGCTGTAGCGATCCCGCCTTGCTCGCGACATGGGGCCAATCAATTGCCGATCTCATATTGCAGCACCACAGTTCCCGATTCGCATGCGATGTCAGATTTTGTAATGGCCCGGCAGATGGTGCGCAGACAGTCGAACTGGATGTTGCTCGCTATTTCAAGAGCAAAGCATTGGCACCGCATCATTTTGACCATCTGTACAGCGAGATACAATTACTCGGGCAAAAACTTTCTTGATCTGCCTGCCTCATCATCATCATGCGCAGTCAGCGCCAAAATACGATTGCTACTGTAGGACTCCAAATGAATTGTGGTCTTAAGCTGGCACTTGAATCGTGTGATTGAATTCTCAAGCTGCACCTTGTTAAAAAACATCAAAGACCCGCGTTTGAGTGGCAGCTTCGGATTGATACTCTGAATTGGTTCAAGGTCCGAAAAGTCCGCCTTGTTGCCGTTCATCAACAGTCGGATTAATGGGCCCTGACTCTAGGTTCTAATCTGCCCGGCTGGCGTGACACTTGCGCGTTCAGCTTGCTGCAGTGAAGCGAACGCATCGCCTGAAAGCTCCAGTACAGGACAGATCAGACCGTACAGCTTGTCGGCAACCGCCGCGCCGATCATGACGTTTGCATCGCCTGTTGCCATGATGATGGCTTTGGGTGCGGTGCCGAGGCGGATGGCCTCAGCCACGCCGCCGGGCGTGCCGCCGGAGCCGCGGGTGGATGGAAGAACCAGGATTGTGTCTTTGATGCACACGCCGTTTTGCGGGTGATTGTTGTCGATGATGACGCCGGTGGCCGGGTCAAACCCGCCCCAGAAACTCAAGGGTTCATCAAGCCATAATACGGGCCCCTCCGCCGCGCCTTCGTACAATACCCTTGCCTGCAGCACTGTCATCAGGCCAGTTCCCGCCACAGGTTCCTGTTGCGCCAGACATCGCCTTTGACGGCGGTTTCGGCGCATTCCTCCAGCGAGCCGAAGCACACCTCGACACCGAGCAGGCCGGGGGCATACCAGGCCCACTTGGCGGCGTTGGTCATGACGCGGCCGCTGCAGCCGCGCACGGCAGGTGAAAAATAGGTGCAGGTATCGACAATGATCTCGGCACCTGCCTTTTCAAGCACCTCGATCCAGCCATTGTGTGCCGCAAGATCACGGACGTGCCGGCTGGTGGAAATATATAGT
>JABDRA010000126.1 GCA_013041995.1 Anderseniella sp.
GCTGAGGGTCCGGTAAGGGTGGGCAACGGGAAAGGTATCATGTCGGCTGTTGTATGTATCTGCTGCAAAACATCGCTGTCTGCAGGTTTCGCGAAAACTGCCCCGGACCTTGGCCGGGCAATTCCAGTATCGGATTCAAACAGGAACATGTCATGACCGAATCATGAATCACATCAGATTCATGTTGTGTTCACCCCCTATATATAGCGGTCCGGGGGAACACCGGGCACAAGTAATACAGATTGTCGGGCGTTATCTCTTGGCCAGGGACTTTGAATTGAGCGGTTTGCCGGACAAGGTTGCCTTGTTGGCGTATGCCACGAAGTCCTTGCCCTTGATCTTGCCTGTCACGGCAATGAGTACATTCATGTCACGGCCCAGCGCGGACGACCTGACCGGTGCAAACCAGACCCTGAACACAGGCGGGTTTTTTCGATACTTCGCTTCTGTCCGGGCAGACAGGCCGGCAAGGGTGGAATAGGTCATGTTGCAGACAATTGCGGGACCGCGATAAACGCCGCCGTCCTTCTTGCCGAACGTATCATCCTTGATTTTCTGCAAGGCAAGCTCGAATACTTCCTTGCCATTATAGATCCGATAACTGGCATCACAGGGGTTTTTGCCGGGTCTTACCGCTATATCCATGATGGATGCGAGCGTGTCACGGGCTCCGGCTGCAGATGCGGACTTGATTTTTGCTTCGGTTTTGCCGTTCACAGCCGGTTTGCGCTTGGTCGAGACAGGCTGCAATCCGTCAAAGTTGACAGTGTATCGGCCCTCCTTGCCACTATCCTCAACCTTCATGGTGAAGCTGTCCGACCGGGCACCTTTGCCGGTGAAGGCACCTGAAGACTGCATGTCCATCTTCAGGTCGATAAACAGCGACGCCAGGCCCTTGGGGCGCAGTTTCGCCGACGCATTGAACGAATTCTGATCAATATCTGCCGAATAGTTGAGCGCAAACGCCCTGATGCCGCGGGTGTAGAGATCATATTGAACTTTCAGCTTGTCCGCTGCCGCTGCATCACCGGGCGATGCAGTGAAGGCCAGGGTGAATGTGGCTGCTGCGACCGCAATGGCTGCGACCGTGTTCATGATGGCTGTTTTCATAATGCCTGCTGGGCCCCGTTATATGTCATTCGCGATTGTGTCATCGACTATTGCATGTTCATGCCTGAACGGTTGCTGAACGAACACTGCCTGCTCTAAAGCTGCTTTGTGCTGTGAATATGGTATACTTGGTCCAGTTCACAAGGTATTGAACCAGATTGTCAGGCTTACCTGGTCATTATTCTGGAGCCTATGTGAGGTAATGCGACAAAACCGGGCTTGACGGCTGATGCATGCTTGCCTATAGACACGCGATGAATTTGATCCGGCCCGCTGGCGCCGGACTTTGTGTTTATGGGCCGGTTGGCGCCGTCACTTAGTTCGCTTTGAAACCAGGTATGTACGGCAACCGGAAAAGCTGAACAAATTGGAGTATTTGACATGGCCCGTCGTTGTGAGTTGACCGGCAAGGGTGTTCTGGCAGGCAATAATGTCAGCCACGCCAACAACAAGTCCCGCCGCCGCTTTCTGCCCAATCTGTGCCAGGTGCACCTGATGAGTGAAAGCCTTGGCCGCGATTTCGCATTCAAGGTATCAGCTGCTGCCCTGCGCTCTGTCGAGCATCGCGGCGGACTTGATGCCTATCTGCTCAAGGCCCGTGACACGGAATTGTCGCTGTCGGCCAAGCGGGTGAAGCGTCAGGTTGAAAAGAAGCTGGCAGCTGCTGCCTGAGGCGGCACCAGACGTCTGCAGCTTTTGACCTGTTACAGGGCTCCGGCCGCTCCTTAAAGGGGGCGGCCTTTTTTGTTGGTGGGTTTTGGCAATGAACGAAAAAACCGGAAACAATGAGCCGTCGCGCCATTCGCCCAGCGCCAGCCGTGACGGCGAGCCTTCAATCCATACATCAGCATCGCTGCACGACTGCAAGCTCGGACGGTTCTGCGAGGTCAAGGAACGGGTTCTCATGCGGTCCTCGTCGCTGGGAGACTACAGCTATGTGGAGCGCCATTCGGAGCTGATCTATACACAGACAGGCAGGTTCTGCGCCATCGCGGCCGATGTGCGCCTCAATGCACTCAATCATCCGATTGACAGGGTGAGCCAGCACAAGTTCACCTATCGCGCCAACGAGTATTTTGTCGGCAAGAAACTCGACCATGGGTTTCGTGAACAGCGCATGGAAGAGGGCCGGGTCGTGCTCGGCCATGACGTCTGGATCGGACATGGAGCCATCGTGTTGCCGGGTGTAACGATCGGCACTGGAGCCGTTGTCGGTGCAGGCTGTGTTGTTACACGCAATGTTGAGCCCTATGCCATTGTCGCCGGTACGCCGGCGCGATTTTTGCGCTGGCGGTTTGAGCCTGATATCGCACACAGGCTGCTGCAACTGGCATGGTGGAACTGGAGCCATGACCAGCTCGCTGATGCGGTGGATGACATGGCCCGGCTGGACGTTTTAGCCTTCCTGGACAAACATGACGGCGGCATCGAAATCTGAATGACTACTGACAGGAGGTTGTCAGTAGGGATGTGGCACTGTCGGTGTGTTCAACAACAAGGATACGACCATGGCTACAGGCAGCAAGCTGACGGGCAGTTTTATCAAGTTCATAGAGCGACAACCCTTGTTCTTCGTGGCCACAGCCGCGCCAGACGGGAGGGTCAATGTATCGCCGAAAGGTCTTGATAGCCTGCGCGTCCTGAACCCCAATCGTATTGTCTGGCTGAGCCTGTCCGGCAGCGGCAATGAGACGGCGGCCCATCTTCGGGAAGCAAACCGCATGACCTTGATGTTCTGCGCGTTTGAAGGCGATGCGCTGATCCTGAGAACATATGGAACGGCCAAGACCCTGCATCCGCGTGATGCCGGATGGGACGATCTAGCCGCGCTGTTTCCGGACATGGCCGGCAGCCGCCAGATATTCGACCTGGACATTGACCTTGTGCAGACGTCGTGTGGTACGGGCGTTCCGGTCATGACCTGTCAGGGCCAGCGCGGACCGGAAGAACTGCTGCCGTTTTATGAGGATATGGGAGTAGACGGCGTGGAGCGCTACTGGGCCAGAAAGAACGCCATCAGCATTGACGGAAAAGACACCGGCACCGTTGTGCAAGGATCAGGCCGGGTCTGATCTAGTGCAGGCGGAACTGGAACATCACGGTCGACTGCACCGACTTGTTGAAGTTATCGTCTGAAATCACCGTAATGATTGTACCGCGCTCGTCCTCATGCGCGGCGATGCCTTCCATATTGTCGATCTGGTAGGACGTCAGCTTGCCGGAGAACAGGAGCTTGCCAGGGCCGGTGTTGCGCTTTTGCAGGTCTTCCACCGAAAACCGGCGCAACGCCATACCAACCAGGACCGGCCGTTGGAAACTGCGTTCAACAGTGATGATCTCTTTGCCGCCGGGCAGGATGGCAAGCCCTGTAACCAAGTAGTCTTCATGGCGCGGAATGTGAAACTCCCGGGTCTTGCCCTTGCGCCAGAGCCAGCCGCGCAGGCTGTCATCCTTGGCGTGATTGCGTTCTGATATCGCTATCAGCCAACCTTTCAGGGGCCCTTCCGTAAACCGTCCCAGCGCTTCGAGTTCGCCGTTCCTTTGACCCTGCGAGAGTGCTTTCGGGCTCTTTACGTGTTTCGCCTTTGCCTTGAGGCCGTGTTTGGCAATGTTGAACCGCTCGACCCGTTCGCGCCGTTCGAAACCGACAATCATCTTGCCTTCGAGCCCTTTCGAGCTCCAGGCGGCAACAGCTTCGGCGTCTGAGTGTGAGTCGCGGCCGTCGATCCTGCCCTTGCGGTTCAAAATCGGCGCAAGTCTCGGGTGCGAAATGCCCTTCAGGCGACCGTCCTCATAGACAAAGCCACCTGTCAGCCAGTGTCCGCGATCACTGACACTGATAAAGCGTTTTCCATCGCGCGACACTTCAAGACCGGAAAACCCGCCAAAGTCCTTGTTGTCGCTGGTCAGGGTCAGTCCACCCAGGAAAGTGAGGCCTGAGGGCAGGTTGCCATTTCCAAATCGTGCGAAACTCCTGAGATTCGTGCTGACCGAGATGGCGGTGTTGTCTGCGCTGGCGTGTGGAACCGGCACGAGCATGGCCACAGACAAGCAACATCCGATCACCCATCTGCTGTGCTTCATGGTCGCGTCTTTCAAATTGTTCAGCCGGCCTTGCGCATCCTGCCACCACCCCTGCTGGTCGGAGGCGGTGCTGCTGCGCGTTCCTCAAACAGTTCAGCAAGCTTTTCGGTCATGGCACCGCCGAGCTCTTCGGCATCAACAATGGTGACGGCGCGCTGGTAATAGCGCGTCACGTCATGGCCGATGCCGATGGCGATCAATTCAACCGGTGACCGGTTTTCAATATCGGCAATCACCTGGCGCAGGTGCTTTTCGAGATAGTTGCCGGAATTGACGGACAGGGTCGAATCATCAACCGGCGCACCATCGGAGATCACCATCATGATGCGGCGTTGTTCAGGGCGTGCCAGCAACCTGTTGTGGGCCCAGATCAGCGCTTCACCGTCGATGTTCTCCTTCAACAGTCCTTCGCGCATCATCAGGCCGAGATTGCGCCGGGCGCGGCGCCATGGCTGATCGGCTGACTTGTATATGATGTGGCGCAAATCATTGAGCCTGCCGGGCATGGCGGGCTTGCCGTCCGCCAGCCATTTCTCACGGGCCTGTCCGCCCTTCCAGGCGCGGGTTGTAAAGCCCAGGATTTCAACCTTGACCCCGCACCGCTCCAGGGTGCGGGCCAGAATGTCGGCGCAGGTGGCTGCGACCGTGATCGGCCTGCCGCGCATGGAACCGGAATTGTCCAGCAACAAAGTCACCACCGTGTCGCGGAACTGGGTGTCCTGTTCGACCTTGAACGACAGGGCGCTCATCGGGTCAATGACCACCCGGTACAGCCTTGCCGCGTCCAGGATGCCCTCTTCAAGGTCAAAGTCCCACGAGCGGTTCTGCTGAGCCATCAAGCGGCGCTGCATGCGGTTTGCCAGCCTGGCAACGACGCCCTGAAGGCTGGCCAGCTGCTTGTCGAGATAGTTGCGCAATCTGGTCAGCTCTTCCGGGTCGCACAGCTCGTCTGCTTCCACCGTCTCATCAAACTGATTGGTGTAGACCTGATAAAACTTGTCATTGGACATGGAGGCAAACGGCAGTTCAGGCCGCCATGGCTGGTCACCATCGGGCTCTTCTTCGCCCTGCATGTCGTCCATGTCTTCCGAGCCGTCCATTTCCATGGCGTCTTCCATGGTCTCGTCCTGGTCGGCTTCACCT
>JABDRA010000129.1 GCA_013041995.1 Anderseniella sp.
CCTGAGCCTGAGCCTGAGCCTGAGCCTGAGACGGAAGTTGAACCGGAACAGCCGAAAGGCTGGTTTGGCCGGCTGCGTGACGGACTGTCGAAGTCATCCAAATCGCTGTCGACAAACATCACCAGCATCTTCACCAAGCGCAAGCTGGATGCGGACACATTGCAGGATCTGGAAGATGTGCTCATCCAGGCAGATCTTGGAGTTGCCATGGCGACCCGCATCACCGAGCAGGTGGCGCGTGGGCGCTATGACAAGGAGATTGACCCTGCCGAGGTGCGCCAGATCATGGCGGACGAGATCGTCAAGGTTCTGAAACCGGTTGAGATACCGTTCAATTTCGACGCTGAAACACAACCGTTTGTCATTCTGGTGGTGGGTGTGAACGGTGCAGGCAAGACGACAACCATCGGCAAGCTGGGCGCCATTGCGCAAAGCGAGGGCTTCAAGGTGATGATTGCCGCGTGCGACACGTTCCGTGCTGCGGCAATCGAGCAATTGACGGTGTGGGGTGAGCGGGTCGGCGCCACGGTGCTGTCACGCCCGACCGGTGCTGATGCTGCCGGCCTGGCCTATGACGCGCTTGAACAGGCTCAGGGAGACGGCACTGACATATTGATGATCGATACGGCAGGCAGACTGCAGAACAAGGCCGATCTGATGAGTGAGCTGGACAAGATCGTGCGGGTCATCAAGAAGAAGGATGCAGCAGCGCCGCACGCGGTATTGCTGGTGCTGGATGCCACCACGGGACAAAATGCCGTGTCACAGGCAGAAGTCTTCACCAAGGTCGCCGGCGTAACAGGTATTATCATGACAAAGCTGGATGGCACCGCGCGTGGCGGCATCCTGGTGGCAATCGCCGAGAAGTTCGGATTGCCGGTTCATGCGATCGGGGTCGGTGAGAAAATTGAGGATCTGCAACCGTTTGATGCGGAAGGCTTTGCCCGCGCCATTGCCGGGGCCGAGGAAGGAAAAGACATTGAGTGAGGTTGCCGACAAGCCGAAAATAAATCCGGTGCTGAAACTGGCGCTGGAACTTGGACCACTGGTGGTGTTCTTTTTTGTGAATGCCAAGGGCGCTGCGCTGATCGGGCGGTTCGGACTTGAAAACCTGTTCCCGCAACCGATTTTTCTGGCAACGGCAGTGTTCATGGTGGCGATGCTGGCATCGATAGCAGCCAGCTGGATTATCAGCAGGCACCTGGCCATCATGCCACTGATCACCGGCGTCGTGGTGCTTGTCATGGGCGGACTGACGCTCTGGCTGCAGGACGACACGTTCATCAAGGTCAAGCCGACCATCGTCAACGTGTTCTTTGGTGCGGTGCTTTTGATTGGGCTGGCGTTCGGGCGTTCCCTGCTGGCGTATGTGTTCGACGCTGCATTCGCGCTTGACAATCAGGGCTGGCGAAAGCTGACGCTTCGGTGGGGGATATTCTTCCTTTTTCTTGCCGGCCTGAACGAATTTGTATGGCGCACCCAATCCACTGATTTCTGGGTTGCGTTCAAAGTCTGGGGAACGATGCCGCTGACCATGATTTTTGCTCTGGCGCAGTTGCCGTTGATGCAGAAGCACATGCTTCCAGGCCCCGAAGATGAGCAGATTTGACAGATTTTGGATGACGGGACGTAAATTTGACAAGAAAATGTGAGACATACGGATCAGAATGGTATATGTACTGAGAAGTGTGTACAGTTTGTGCACATGTGAAAGTTCTAGTGTGATTAACAACAAAGCCGGGGGGCTTATATTATGGATGATCGTCCAGATTCAAGCAGTGTGTCGAATACCAACGAAAATATAGCGCCGGTCAGCTTTTGGTTAAAGCGCGCCGCTCAATATTCAGCTGATCTATATTCCGATCGCAGAGGGAAATCCGGCCTGACTCAGCGCCAATTTACCGTGTTAGAAGCAGTTTTTCACAATGAAGGCCAAAGCCAGACGACGCTGGTAAAGGAAACCGGCATTGATCGCTCGACGCTGGCTGATCTTGTGAATCGGCTGGAAACCCACGGGTATTTGTCACGCAAGCGCAGTGACAAGGATGCCAGGGTCAACTTCGTTTCCTTAACGGAAGCCGGCCGGGACATGCTGCTGAACGCACAACCGCAAGTGTCACTGGTGGACCAGGCGCTCGTCGAAGCACTGCCGGAACGCAATCGAAAAGCGTTCATTGCATCGCTTCAGGTGCTGTCGGAGAAGCTTGACGAAGCTGAATAAGCGTTCACATTTTCGTGAACACCAGTATCCGGTACCGATATCAAACCCGCTGGCCGGTTATGGCTGGTGGGCTTTTTCGATTGCCGGTATGACCTGTTCACGCAAGGCCTGTGGGCTGATCGGCCCGGTGAACTTGTAGACGATCGTCCCCTCGCCATTGATCACAAACGTTTCAGGTACACCATACACACCCCAGTCGACAGCGGCGCGGCCGTTGGCGTCAACACCGACACTTGAGTACGGGTTGCCCAGCGCATTGAGAAACCGCAGTGCGTTTTCGCGCTGGTCCTTGTAATTGAGACCGGCGAGATCAATGTCGTCACGTTTTGCCAGTTCCATGAGCTGCGGGTGTTCTTCACGGCACGGACCGCACCAGGATGCCCAGACATTGACCAGGGTGATCCTGCCCTGGGCCAGGCTGTCCGAGGTGACGCCGGGAACGGCAACTCCATCGATTGTGAGGCCTTCCAGGGCAGGCAGATCAAATGCCGGGGCCGGCTGGTTGATCAGGGCCGACGGCAGTTTCGAAGGATCTCCACTCTGCAGGCCCGTCATGAAAATGGCGGCGAGGCCTGCGAAGACCAGTACAGGCACAAGTACCCAGGAGCGGCTCTGCTTCGGCGGGATTTCGGAGACCTGGTTACTCATGTTTCGCTTTGTCCTGATGTACGGCGGCGCCTGGCACCTTCGTCGTCAAGCTGCTTGAGACGCCTGGTCACCGACCGCGCGCGCGCGAAGATCCACAATGCCAGTGCGCCAAGTACAACAAACGTGATCGCGTAGGATGAAATCACGAAACCCATATGAGGAGCCGAAAAATCCATGTGCTCAAAGCCTCTTCATTGCAGTGCGCCGGTGCGGGCCAGTTCGGTCTGACGGATACGGCGGGCGCCGATTTCAGAGCGGATGGCGACCAGGTGCAGGGCCAGGAACAGGAAGCTGTAGGCAAGCCCCATCACCAGCAGGGGCGTCAGGATGGACGGGTGGATCGTCGGACCGTCGGTCCGGAACACGCTGGCCGGCTGATGCAGTGAATACCACCAGTCAACCGAGAACTTGACGATCGGTACATTGATAAAGCCGACAATGGCGACGATTGCAGCTATGCGCGATGCCCGGCGCGGATCGTCTATTGCCTGCCATATGGCCATATAACCCAGATACAACAGCAAGAGCACGAACATGGAGGTGAGACGCGCGTCCCAGACCCACCATGTGCCCCACATGGGCTTGCCCCACAGTGACCCTGTGGCCAGCGCCAGAAAGCAAAAAGCCGCTCCAATGGGGGCTGCTGCCTTTGCTGCTATATCGGCGAGCGGATGGCGGAAGACGATACCGATAATACTGGCAACGGCCATGACCGTGTACACCATCAAGGCAGACCATGCAGCCGGCACATGCACATACATGATGCGCACGGTTTCGCCCTGCTGGTAGTCTGCAGGCGCTCGTGTCAGGCCGAGGAACAGGCCGACGCTGAACAATGCCAAGGTGATCATCCACACCCATGGCTGAACTGTTGTCTGCAGGCGCATGAAGCGGGTCGGATTGGCAAATCTTTCTATCGAACTCATAATATCTCTGTAACGCCAGCCATGGGCGTGCGCAATGGTGACGTGGTCACAGGCCGGTCAATCAGCAGTGATCAGCGCATATAGCTGCGCAGGGCCGCAGCGGAGGCAAACGGCGTAACAACCAAAGCCGCCAACACAATGGCAACCAGGATGATCAGGGCGGTGCCGGAATTATCGATGCCGGACTGGGCGCCTGACGAAGCGAGTACACCGAATATCATCACCGGCACGTAAAGCGGCAGCACCAGAAGCGAAACCAGCAATCCACCCTGGCGCAGACCGACCGTGATGGCCGCACCCAGGCTGGCGAGCAGCGACAGCGCCAGTGACCCGGTCACCATGGCAATGCCAAGTGGCACGATGAGTGCTGCATCAAGGTTGAGCAGGAAACCAAATACCGGAGCCGCGATCGCCAGCGGCAGTCCGGAGGTAAGCCAGTGAACCGACGCCTTGGCCAGCACGACAACCTCCAGCGGTGTCGACGAAAGCGCCATGATTTCCAGCGACCCGTCATCATGGTCTGTCTGGTACAACCGGTCAGCGGACAACAGCACCGACAACAGCAATGCTATCCACAAGGCGCCCGGCGCAATGCGCTGTAACAATTGCTGGTCCGGACCCAGGCCCAGCGGCAACAGAACAATGACGGTCAGAAAAAAGCCGATTGCCGTGCCGATACTGCCGCCCTGCCGGATGGCGAGGGTGAAGTCGCGGGCAATAACCGATGTAAAGGCTGACATCATTTCATTTGGCCCGGTCCGCAAGTTTGGCAAAATCCAGTACATCGCTCGATTTGACGGGCAAGTCTATGTGCGTGGAAGCGATAATGATGCCGCCGCTTTCAAGATGTCGGGTCATCATCTGCGCCAGCAGTTTCTGTGATGCGGTGTCCAGCCCGACGGTTGGTTCGTCAAGCAACCATATGGGTTTTTCAACCAGTGCAAGACGGGCAAGACCCAGCCGGCGCTTTTGACCGGCAGACAGACGCTGGGCCTGAAATTCACCGAGGGCGTCAAGGTTCATGGCTGTCATCGCGCCTGCCACATCACCGCCGCCGAAGAATCCTGCCCAGAAGCTCAGGTTTTCTGCAACTGACAGATGCAGCTTGATGGCGTCCTGGTGGGCGATGAAATGCACATGTTCGCCAAGCAGCGCATCTGCGGGCAGGGAGGTCTGTTCAAAAGCCAAAGTGCCGCCGGCAGGTTCGGCCAGTCCGGCGATAAGACGCAGCAGGGATGTCTTGCCGGCCCCGTTGGGCCCGCGCAACACCAGCATGCGGCCTGCCCGGGCTGTAAAGTCGAGGCTGGCGAAAACCATCCGCCCGCCGCGCTCACATGCCAGTTGTTGCCCCACAATCCTCATGCGAGCGGTGTTTAGCGCAAACAAACCGCAGTTGAAAGTGATGTTCTGTGACTTCCTTTGCTATCAGCTACTGGTACTTGACGAAAGATTTGTCTAGAAGACGCCCATCACACAAATTCCACGGAGCCAATACCAGATGACCGATCAGTCGCTTGACAGTTTCAAATGCCGCAAGACCCTCAAGGTGGGAAACAAGTCGTATGTCTATTATTCACTCAAGACGGCTGAGAAAAACGGTCTCGATGGTATTTCATCCCTGCCGTCTTCCCTGAAGGTTCTTCTTGAGAACCTGCTGCGCCACGAAGACGGGCGCACGGTCACCAAAACCGACATCGAAGCGATGGCCAAATGGGTCAAGGCAAAGGGAAAATCCAACCGTGAGATTGCGTTCCGTCCAGCCCGTGTGCTGATGCAGGACTTTACCGGCGTTCCCGCCGTTGTTGACCTGGCCGCGATGCGTGATGCCATGGTTGATCTGGGCGGCAATCCGAAGAAGATCAATCCGCTGGCACCCGTTGATCTTGTCATCGACCACTCCGTGATGGTGGATTTTTTTGGTACCGCAGGCGCGTTCAAGAAAAACGTAAACATGGAATATGACCGCAATGGCGAGCGCTACAAGTTCCTGAAATGGGGCCAGGACGCATTTGACAATTTCAGGGTTGTCCCGCCCGGCACCGGCATCTGCCACCAGGTGAACCTGGAATATCTTGCCAAGACCGTGTGGACCAAGAAGCAGAAAGTGAACGGCAAGCCGGCAACGGTTGCCTATCCCGACACGCTGGTCGGAACGGATTCACATACCACAATGGTCAACGGCCTGGCCGTTCTCGGTTGGGGCGTGGGCGGCATCGAGGCCGAAGCCGCCATGCTGGGGCAGCCGATTTCCATGCTGATCCCGGAAGTGGTTGGTTTCAAGCTGACCGGCAAGCTGGCCAAGGGCACCACCGCGACAGACCTGGTTTTGCGGGTTGTCGAAATGCTGCGCATCAAGGGCGTGGTCGGAAAATTCGTGGAGTTCTATGGCCCGGGCTTAAGCAATCTGTCGCTGGAAGATCAGGCTACCATCGCCAACATGGCTCCGGAATACGGTGCGACATGCGGTTTCTTCACAACATCCAACGAAACGCTTGCCTACCTCCAGGGCACCGGTCGGGCCAAGGCCCAGGTGGACCTGGTTGAAAAATACGCCAAGACACAAGGCATGTTCCGCACCAAGTCCACGCCGGACCCTGTGTTCACCTCGACCATTGAACTTGACCTCGGTGATGTGGTTCCCGCGATTTCCGGACCCAAGCGGCCACAGGACCGGGTTATCCTGTCCGAGGCAACAACCGCCTTTGCCACGGCCATGGAAACCGAATTCAAACAGGCCGATGAAATGACAAAGCGTCATGAAGTATCCGGTGCAAACTATGACATTGGTCATGGCGACGTGGTCATCGCTGCGATCACATCATGCACCAATACGTCCAACCCGACGGTGATGATCGGTGCCGGACTGCTGGCCCGCAATGCCGCCAAGTTCGGTCTCAAGGTGAAGCCCTGGGTAAAGACATCCCTGGCGCCGGGATCACAAGTGGTGACGGAATATCTCAAGTCTTCCGGTTTGCAGAAAGACCTGGACAAGATGGGATTTGACCTGGTGGGCTATGGCTGCACCACCTGTATCGGCAATTCCGGTCCGTTGCCGGAAAACATTTCAGAGGCCATCAGGGCGAACAACCTGGTGGCCTGTTCGGTGCTGTCGGGCAATCGCAACTTTGAAGGCCGGGTAAACCCGGACGTGCGTGCCAACTACCTGGCTTCACCGCCGCTGGTAGTTGCCTATGCGCTTGCCGGATCCATGAACATCAATCTGACAACCGATCCGCTCGGCCATACGGCAAAGGGCGAACCGGTGTACCTGGCCGATATCTGGCCGGACGCCAAGGAGGTTGCTGAGTTCGTGCGCAAGAACGTGACCCGCAAGGCCTATCAGAGCCGTTACAAGGATGTGTTCAAGGGCGATGCCCAGTGGCGCAAGATCAAGGTCGACGGCGGCATGACGTATGGTTGGGAGTCAACCTCCACCTATGTGCAGAACCCGCCGTATTTCGACGGCATGAAGATGGAGCCGGATGCGATACAGAATGTGGTGAACGCCCGTATTCTGGGCCTGTTCAAGGATTCCATCACCACCGACCATATTTCTCCTGCAGGATCGATCAAGGCGGAAGGCCCGGCCGGCGATTACCTGACCGAGCACCAGATCCGTCCGATTGACTTCAACTCCTATGGTGCCCGGCGCGGCAATCATCAGGTGATGATGCGCGGCACGTTTGCCAATATCCGCATCAAGAACCAGATGCTGTCGGGTGTCGAGGGCGGTTATACCAAGCACTACCCGTCCGGCAAACAGATGGCGATCTATGATGCGGCCATGAAGTATAAGGCTGAAGACGTGCCACTGGTGGTGTTTGCCGGCAAGGAATATGGTACCGGCTCGTCACGGGACTGGGCAGCCAAGGGCACACGCCTTTTGGGTGTGCGGGCGGTGATTGCGCAGTCGTTCGAGCGTATTCACCGCTCAAATCTGATCGGCATGGGCGTGTTGCCGCTGCAGTTCCAGGGCGATGATAGCTGGGAGGCGCTGGGCCTGAAGGGCGACGAGAC
>JABDRA010000143.1 GCA_013041995.1 Anderseniella sp.
ATCCGGAGCCGTCTGTCTAGCCGTGATCACCGGGGGCGTAGGGGGGCGTTTGGCGGTGACAAGGCATGGTTGGGTTATAACCCTGTTAGCGGCGAAGCTCGTGCGGCTGGAACACGTGGCCACTGCCGAAGTTTGTCTTCTTGCGGGTGTTGCTGCGAACCGGAGTGATGGTCGCACCGAAGTCCTGCTTTGCGTCTACATTGGCAGCGACGGTAACGGACTTGCCTGGGCCGTCGGTGTGAATGGTATCTGACAGGGCCGGAGCGGCAAAGATGGTCAGAGCGGTGAGTGCGACAGCGATATTTTTCATTGTTCTTGTCCTTGTTGTTATGTGGGAGCCGAGATCCTCAGTGGCTCCGTTTCGTTGAACAAAAGATGACGCTGTTTGAGGACAATATCCAATCAAGTCGCTACACGGGTCAGTCAACAATATTACCCATTGGCGCAAGCCACTTAACCGACCGCATGTGTAAAAATGCACATGGCTGATCACGCGCGATGTGATCGCGTGTCACAGCGTCGTTACCAAGATCTGCCTGCCGGAGCTGAAGTGAGCCCGGGCGAGCCGTCCCCCCGCCATTGCACTTGTACAGTCAGCGTCTTGCTGCGCGCGTTGTCGGGTTTGCCAGGCAACGCCGATCGCAGCCTCGCGATGGCCTTCAACCTTTTGGAAACCAATCAAGCAGACAATTCAGGCGGACGGTATTCGAACTGACATCAACGCTGAATGCAAAGGTCATGCGCCAGGGCAGGAGCGTGATGTCGCTCAACCACCGACAAGTCTGTACTGAGCATGTGTAACCGGCACGCCGTTGATCTGGTGGGCCACGACTCGCGCGAACGTCTTTATAATCGGATATGCGGGACGGCGTTTCGAATAGTCAGTCAGGTGTGAGCAGTTGCCAGTCATCAAGATTACAGAAGCAGGAGTTGCGAGGATCGAACCTCCCAAGAAAGATCGTGTGGACTATTGGGACAAGGCCCAGCCGGGCTTTGGCTTGCGGGTGACCAGTACCGGTCACCGGAGCTGGCAGATCATGTACCGTACCGGTGGCAAGCGTAAGCGGCTGTCGCTTGGCGACTGGCCGGCGCTGCCGTTGAAGCTGGCGCGCGAAGCAGCGGCGCAAGCACTCAAGCAGGTCGGTGAGGGCCATGACCCGTCACGGCAACGTACCGCGGTTACCGGTGGTGCGGTGACAGTCGACCATCTTGCCAAGAGTTACCTTGAACGCCATGCGCGACGGAACAAGAAAAGCTGGCAGGCTGATGAAGGCATGATCCGCCGCGAGATCATTCCGGCATGGGGACGCCGTGGTGCCGGCGGCATTGCGCGCCGCGATGTCATAGAGATTGTGGAAAGCGTGGCGGCACGCGGTCACCCTTATGCGGCCAACCGGTTGCTAGCCCTGATCCGGAAAATGTTTGCCTGGGGATGCGAGGTCGACCTGGTTGACGCCAACCCCGGAAGAGGTGTCTCCGCGCCGCATCGCGAGACTGCCAGGGAGCGGTTTCTGAACGACAACGAGATCGCGAAATTATGGTCGGCGTGGACCCAACAGGGCTGGCCGTTCGGCGCCCTTTTCAAACTGCTTCTGCTCACCGGACAGAGCCGCAACGACATCGCTTCGATGCGCCTTGAAGACATTCAGTTTCAGTCGCGGGTATGGTCACCACCAGGCGCGCGCAGTCATGGCGGCCACACGCATGAGTTGCCGCTATCTGATTTTGCACTCGAGTTGCTGGCGGCTTTGCCGCGTTCGAAAAGTGGCCTGGTGTTTCCTGCAGGGCCGCGCGCAACCACACCGGTAACCGGGTACTCAAATGCGGTCGCCAAATCCCGCAAGCTGTCCGGCGTAGACGGCTGGCAGCTTCGTGACCTGCGCCGCACAGCGGCCGTCGGCATGGTGCGGCTGGGGGCGGCGCCGGAATTGCTGGACCGGGTGCTGAACGTGCGTTCGGGTACCGCCGGCGGTGTGCGTGGCATCTACCAGCTGGCCGCGGAGATGGACGAGAAACGCAATCTGCTGAATGGCTGGGCAGAGCAGGTGAGGCAGATGGCCGGTACCCAATCGGACCTTTGAACAAGCGGAACCCGGATTGGAACCCTTGGTATTAAAGACTCTCGATAAATCCCAGAAAAATGGGACTATGGATGTATTCAGCAGATGATTTATAATCACATGCCCGATGTGAATATCAACGGCTGCCACATTAGGCCTTGTTTGCCAAGTCGCGCAGTTTGAATTTTTGAATCTTACCCGTGGAGGTTTTGGGAAGCTCGGTGAAGACGACGTGGCGAGGGACCTTGAACCGGGCCATATGCTGCCGGCAGAACTCGATGACATCGTCGCTGGTGACGGACTGACCGGACTTCAATTCGATGAACGCGCACGGCGTCTCGCCCCACTTGTCGTCGGCTTTTGCCACGACGGCGCAGGCAGCCACCGCGGGGTGTTTGTAGAGAGTGTCTTCGACTTCGATCGACGAGATGTTCTCGCCGCCCGAGATGATGATGTCCTTCGATCTGTCCTTGAGCTGTATGTATCCGTCTGCGTGCAGGACCCCGAGATCGCCGGTATGGAACCAGCCGCCGCGAAAGGCCTCATCAGAGGCTGCCTGGTTTTTCAGATACCCTTTCATGACCACGTTGCCACGCATCATGACCTCGCCCATGGTCTCGCCGTCGGCCGGTACCCGGGCCATGGTTTCAGGGTCCATCACGGTCAGATCATCGAGTGCTGCATAGGGCACTCCCTGGCGCGCCTTCTTGGCCGCGCGCTCGGCCGCAGGCAACTCGTCCCAGACCGACGACCAGTCGTTGACGACGGCCGGTCCGTAGCTCTCTGTGAGTCCGTACAGGTGGGTGACGTTGAAGCCGGCGTCGGCCATCGCAGCAAGGGTTGCTTCGGGTGGCGGCGCTGCCGCGGTGAAGAATTCAACCACGTGATCGAGGTCGCGCTTGTCCTCTTCCGGCGCACCGAGAATGGTCGACATGACGATCGGCGCACCACACAGATGAGTGACGCGATGGTCGGCGAGCGCGTCCCAGATTGCCTTGGCGCGAACCTGGCGCAGGCAAATGTGAGTGCCGCCGATCACCGACATGGTCCACGGGAAGCACCAGCCGTTGCAGTGGAACATGGGCAGCGTCCACAGGTAGACGGGGTGCTTGGCCATGGACGCGGTGATGGCATTTCCCTGGCCCAGCAGGTACGCGCCACGGTGATGATAGACCACGCCCTTGGGGTTGCCGGTGGTGCCGGAAGTGTAGTTGAGCGAGATGGCATCCCACTCATCATCGGGTCCTTTCCAATCATAGTTTTCATCACCGTCGGCGATGAAAGCCTCGTACTCGATGTCTCCGATCATCGGGCCGGACTGAGCAAACTCAGGGTCGTCATAGTCGATGACGAATGGCCTATTGCCATCCATCATGGTGAGTGCTTCGGCGACCAGAGAGGAGAACTCGCGGTCCACGATCAGCACTTTTGTTTCAGCATGCGACAGTGTGAACGCAATGATCCCGGCGTCCAGCCGGGTGTTCATGGTGTTCAAAACGCCGCCGCTCATGGGCACACCATAGTGGGCTTCAAGCATGGGTGGGGTGTTCGCCAGCATGACCGAAACCGTGTCGCCTTTGGTGATGCCTCTGGCCGCCAATGCAGACGCCAGCTTGCGGGAGCGGGCATAAAACCGGGTGTAGCTGACACGCTGATTGCCATGAACAATTGCAGGATGATCCGGGTATACCCTGGCTGAGCGGGCCAGAAAGCTGGTCGGTGTCAGGGGCTGATAGTTGGCTTCGGTTTTGGCAAGGCCGGTGTCATATGGGCTGGTCATGGGTAGCGTTACATCCTGCGGGGGCTGACGGTTTCTATAGTTGTTGAGGATGCATAGGGTGCAGCAGACATGAGCGCAATTCAACCTGAGGCTACAATGCAGGTTGATGCGATGCCTGGGCGGTACTCGGTCGCGACTGCACGAGCGGCGGCAGATGCACTGATCTGCAGTTTAAAGTCTTTGCAAATTTACCCGTCTAATGCCGTGACTGGCGTCGCAGGACGGGCCCGAGATGCGGGTTTGGCGACATATTGCGCGTACAGCCAGATCGAGATTGCGCACAGTGTGATGCTGGCAACAATATCCGCCAGATGATGTCCGCCTATGGAAAGTGTGGAGAGAATCATGATCGCCGAGACCGGTAAAGCGGGCCAAAACGCCCATGTTCTGCGCACAGACCAGAGTAAGAGAACCGGCACGATTGTGTGGAAAGAGGGGAATGTAATGATGCCTTTGGTTTCACTAAAGGTGAATGAGAGTAGATCTCCACTGCGCAATCCATTGAAGTGTTCAAGGTGATAGCGGCCTGCTGAGGACGGTATGTTGCCGACAAGCTCGACCGCCGGCGAATAGTAGGCATATGCACCAATTGCCGGCAGAAACGTACAGAACACAATGCCAAGCAGGCCCAGCGAGCCATTGATCAGCAGCAGTTCGCGGATGCGGTCGAACCTGCGCATCACCACCAGCAGACCGAGTACAACCATCATGGCGCTGAGAATGGACATGTAGACCTCGTTCAAGAGTACATTTGCCCATGGAGTGGCGTTGTGACCCAGGCCACATGCGCGAGCCAATCGAAGCCAAGTGCTTTGTCAATTGCACTGAGATGAGCGTCAATCAATGGGTATCCGGCTGCAGTTCCCATGTAGGTCATGCTGCGCAATATCTGCCCTGTCAGCAAAAGATAGGCACCTGTGAACGCGACAGCGCCGACTATTGAAAACTTTTCCTGGTAACGCACCCCGAGAAACAGCAGCCAACTGCCGAGAAGTGTGGTCATCCACGTATCTTGATAGTCTATCTGGATGCTTGAAGAAGCGGACCACAGAGGGTGAATCAGTGCGAACACAAACATGGCGATCCACAGCCCCGGGTGTGGGAAGAACCAGGCGTTCAGGTTGGGTGAATGGGGTTTTGCAAGCCGTTTGATATAATGCCAGGCGCCAGTGCTCATAGTATTCCTGTCCCCAAGTTGATGGGAAGACACTACGATAGGAGGTTTACAATCAGGTAAACTGAAGTCGGGCTTGAGCTTCCGGTCCTGTACGCGTGCTAATTTGCGGCCCCGGCGGTGCCAAACACGCTGCAAAAACGAGCATTCTCGTGCTGTTCAGCGGTATATAGGCCGGTCTTTGCCGTTCAGTGGCGCCGTAGGGCTCGTCCAAAAGGTGAACATCAGGCCCGTCCGGGCCAAATTGGCGGCCAACTATGGTAATCGGTGACCGGCATACGCCTATTTGGTGTCTTGCAACCATGGCTGGTTTGGCCACAATGCTCAAAAACAAACGCGAAATGCAGGGAACGCCGACAACATGAAGAGCCGCTATCACGATGTTTATGCCGGGTGGAAATCCGATCCGGAAGGGTTTTGGGCAGATGCCGCCGGTGAGATTGACTGGATCAAACCCTGGGACAAGGTGTTCGACAAGGTCGATGGGCTGGACCGCTGGTTTGTAGGCGCTGAGTGCAATACCTGCTGGAACTGTGTCGACCGGCACGTTCAGGCCGGACGTGGCGAACAGGCAGCGATTATCTACGATAGCCCCATTACAGGCGCCAAGCGCACCTATAGCTATGCCCAGTTGCAGGATGAAGTGGCATGCTTTGCGCAGGTGTTGTCTGACAAGGGTGCCGTGCGCGGCGACCGGATCATTGTCTATATGCCCATGGTGCCGGAAGCCGCGATCGCGATGCTGGCATGTGCGCGGATCGGTGCTATTCATTCTGTGGTTTTTGGTGGATTCGCTGCTGCAGAGCTCGCTACACGTATCAATGACTGCGATCCAAAGCTTATTGTATCATCTTCGTGTGGTATTGAGCCGGGAAGAGTGATTGCCTACAAGCCGTTGCTGGATGAGGCAATCAAGCTGGCAACGTCAAAACCGGCCGCTACGATCGTGCTGCAGCGCGAGCAGGTTACAGCAGACATGCAGGCCGGTTACGACCATGACTGGCAGGCAGAGGTCGACGCCGTGCGGGCTGCCGGGCGCCAGGCAGACTGTGTGCCTGTCCAGGCAACCGACCCTTTGTACATTCTATATACGTCGGGAACGACCGGTCAGCCCAAGGGGGTTGTGCGCGACAATGGCGGGCACATGGTGGCGTTGAAATGGTCGATGTCGGCCATGTATGGAGTAAAGCCCGGTGAGGTTTACTGGGCAGCGTCTGATGTAGGCTGGGTGGTTGGACATTCCTACATCGTGTATGCGCCCCTGCTACATGGCTGTACGACAATCCTGTTTGAAGGAAAGCCGGTCGGCACACCTGATGCTGGCACCTTCTGGCGGGTAATTTCCGAACACAAGGCAGTTTGCCTGTTTACGGCGCCGACGGCGTTCCGGGCCATCAAGAAGGAAGATCCGAAAGGCGAGTTCATCGGCAAATACGATCTGTCGCATTTCCGGACGTTGTTTCTGGCCGGCGAACGCGCGGACCCGGACACAATTGAATGGGCACAGCAGGTATTGCAGGTGCCGGTGATCGACCACTGGTGGCAGACGGAAACCGGATGGACCATTGCCGGCAATCCGGTTGGGCTTGGCACTTTGCCGGTCAAACTGGGATCACCGGCGGTGCCGATGCCTGGTTATGACATTCAGGTTCTCGATGAAGCCGGCCATGAAATGGCGCGCGGTGAACTGGGTGCCGTATGTGTAAAACTGCCCCTGCCACCGTCATGCCTGCCAACCTTGTGGAACGCGGATACGCGGTTTCGCGACAGTTATCTCACGGCGTTTCCCGGCTATTACGAGACCTCGGATGCAGGCTTCATGGATGAAGACGGTTACCTGTACATCATGGCGCGCACCGACGACATCATCAACGTGGCCGGTCACCGATTGTCCACCGGCGGTATGGAAGAGGTGCTGTCATCCCATCCAGATGTTGCAGAGTGTGCGGTTGTCGGCGTCGCAGACAAGCTGAAAGGCCAGTTGCCAATTGGGTTTGTCGTGCTGAAATCCGGTGTCAACAAGGCACTTGCCGATATCGAGGCAGAGTGCGTCAAGCTGGTGCGTGACAAGATCGGTGCGGTGGCGGCGTTACGCACCGTGATGGTCGTGACGCGATTGCCCAAGACACGGTCCGGCAAGATATTGCGAGGCACTGTACGGTCGATCGCCGACGGGGCTGACTGGAAGATGCCGGCCACCATTGATGACCCGGCCGTGCTGGATGAGTTGACCCAGGCCATGACAGCCAGAAACGTAGGAAGCCTTTGATAAATATAGACTATATTCGCACAATGGCGTGTTATAATGCGTGGCAGAACCAGTCGGTCTTTACTGCTGCGGACACGCTGGACGACCAAGCCCGCAACATGGATCGTGGCGCGTTTTTCAAATCCATTCGCGGCACTTTAAGCCATCTGTTGTGGGGCGATCAGATCTGGATGCACAGGTTTTCCGGTAGCCCGGCACCTGCTGTTTCCTCGATCGAGGCCTCAGTGGACATGACCGGAGACTGGGCTGAATTGAAGCAGCAGCGCACCGCGATGGATCAGGCGATCTCGACCTGGGCACAAAACCTGGATGCAGAATGGCTGAAAGATGACCTCACCT
>JABDRA010000144.1 GCA_013041995.1 Anderseniella sp.
CCTGACCTATTCAAGACAGGTGATCCGGCTGGATCGCAACCAGAAGTCATTCAGGATATCGCAGGCAGCGTTCATCAAGGGCAGGGTCACGCCGGGCCGGATAAAGCGCGCAAAGCAGAAGCTGAGAAAGCATGCCCGGCTGTTTGCAGCAATTGAGAAAAAATATGGCGTGCCCAAGGAAATCATCGTGGCGATCTGGGCCATGGAAACGGATTTTGGCGCCAACCGCGGCAAGATGAATATCTTCCGGTCGCTGGCCACGCTTGCCTATGACTGCCGCCGCTCGGCGTTCTTCAAGAATGAGCTGATGGCAGCGCTGAAAATCGCTCATCGCGGCTGGATGTCTCCAAACCAGATGCGTGGTGCATGGGCCGGCGAGTTGGGCCAGACCCAGTTCCTGGCCTCGAGCTATCTGAATTACGCGGTCGACTATAATGGCGATGGTCGCCGCGATCTGGTGCGATCAACGGCAGATGTGCTGGCATCCACGGCAAACTATCTAAAGCGCAAGGGCTGGCGCCGGGGCGGTGGTTTCAAGCAGGCCGCGCTGGCTGAATGGAACAAGTCCAGAAAATATCAGGTCGCCATCGCCGTCTTCGCTGAAAGGGTGAAGTAACATGGCGTTTGAATTCGGCTCCGTGCTGTCGGCGAAAGCCACAGCACAAGCGGGTCAGTTTTCCGGCTATCCGCCTTACCATTTTGTAGGCGGCAATATCGACGAGCCGACCGTGCCGGTTGACGCGCTTGGCGACGCGGTTCGCAAGGTGATACGGGACCAGGGCCATGCCATGGCAAAGTACGGCATGGACAGCGGCCCGCAAGGCCACCTGCCGCTGCGCGAGTTCATTTGCGACTGCCTCAAGACGCGCGCCGGGATTGCGGCCACACCTGAAGAAGTGCTGCTGACCAGTGGCTCTCTCCAGGCCATGGACCTGGTCAACAAGGCGCTGTTGAATGAAGGCGACGTGGTCCTGCTCGAGGCGGCAAACTATTCCGGTGCGCTGAGCCGGCTGGATGCGCTCGGTGTCAAGTATGTGGGAATAGACCTTGATGAAGACGGCATGCGCATGGATGCGCTGGAACGCTCGCTGTCGGACCTGGCCTCAGCCGGCCGAAAGCCGAAATTTATCTATACCATTCCCACCGTCCAGAACCCCACCGGATCCGTCATGCCGGTGGAACGGCGCCGGGAAATGCTGGCACTGGCAAAAGCCTTTGATGTGGCGATCTTCGAAGACGATTGCTATGCCGACCTGGTGTTTGCCGGCACGCGTCCACCGGCAATTTATGCGCTGGACCGTGACCAACGGGTGATTTACTGCGGTACATTTTCCAAGACTATCGCGCCTGCCTTGCGGGTGGGGTATCTGGTCGCTCCCTGGCAGTTGATGAGGTCGATCCTGCCGTTGAAAACCGATGCGGGCAGCGGTGCGCTGGAACAGATGGTGCTGGCGGAATACCTGCCTGGGAATTTTCATGATCATGTCTGTGGCCTGCTGCCGGTGCTGCAGGCAAAAGCTGATGCTCTGTGCGACGCTCTTGACGAGCATTTTGGTGAGTGCATTGAGTACGACAAGCCGGTCGGCGGCATCTATCTTTGGGTTACGCTGCCTGGCAATGTCGATACCGACCGCTTGTTTCAGGCTGCGTTGAACCAGGGTGTGGAGATCAATCCCGGTTCCCAGTGGACGGTCGATGGGGCGGCCAACAAACACCGCATGCGCCTGTGCTTTGGTCATCCGTCAATCGACAATATCCGGGCCGGTATCGCCAAACTGGCAGATGTCTGCTTCGAGGAATTCGGTGTTCCGGTCAGAAGCGGGAATGTTCCCCGATCGGTCTAGAGCAGTGCGTCACCTGTGAGAATGACAGCTGCTGCAATTCCCTGAATGACCTGCGAAGCAGATGGATTTATCAAATCTTGCGTGAATGATAGCGAATCATGCGAGGTTCTGTTTTATGACGGCGCTCTTTGAGAGAGTGGATTCGTCGTGCCTGATATTCCAATTTGCGCGATTGCCAAATACCCGCTTGCTTGGACCAGGTCCCGGGTCTCGGCGTCGTGCGCACTAGATCAGGATGATTTTTGGTGGAATCAACCAAAAATCATAAACTTGATCGCTGTCAAAGTGTTAGAGCAACTTTATGGGTTCTATAGAATCCATGTTGCTCTAGTGCTGGTTTGGCCCATCAAATGTGGTTTTTTATTCAAAGTGAGCGGGTCATCTTAATGTTGTCGAAGTTTTATCCGGGCAAACCCGTTGAGGGGCTGTGTGAGGTTGCCTGGTTCAAACCAGTCGGCCCGACAGCGTCGGCGTTTTGCCAGGGATCACTTCAAATTCGTCAGGGCGAATAGGAGTGGACCGTGTTGTTCAGCGACGCTGAGGCGTCCGAACAGCGATGTTCATGGGGTTTTCGGAGTTTTTCACCAGTGATGACGATAGACAGGCACAAGTTCAGCCGAGAGATAATTGACGGTGTTCGCTCTCTTTACACTCTCGACAACAGGCATGGAGTTTTGGCGGTTCTGCAGAACTTCCTGATCATTGCAGCGACAGTCGTGTTGGCTGAATACGGTGGGTGGATTCTGTTG
>JABDRA010000148.1 GCA_013041995.1 Anderseniella sp.
CGCGCTTCCTTCGCAACATGGTTCTTCTTCTAGGAACAACTTCATTACCTGAAATTACAGACCGGCCCGGAATTCTCTCCGGGCCGGTTTTCGTTTTTAAGGGCTTTATTACAAACAGAAGAATTCAGGCAATGGCAACTCCGGCTCTTGCCTTCCTGCCCGAGCGTGATTAGGTCATATCAACATGACGTATCCCCCACCAAAGGCCCTGCACCACCTTCCTCCTTCCCGCAACAAGCGGGTCCGTAGCGCTATCGCAGCCATCCGGTTGCTGTTGCGCAGGAAACAGCTGCAGGAAGCCGCGGTGCAGCTTCAGCAATTACAGCAGGCGGACCCGGCCAATGTTGAAATCGCACTGCTGCAGGCAGAATTACTGACGCTTGCCGGTGATCATGACCGCTCATGTCAATTGTTGAAACAAATCCTGTCACAACATCCCGGTCTGGTACCGGCTCTTGTTTTGTCTGCACGCGCACACACAGCCGCCCAACGCCATCTTGACGCGCTGGATGCCTTGCAACTGGCCCATGAACTCAGCGCTGACGACCATGGCATCGCAACGCAACTGGCAGACACGCTGACCATTTTGCGCCGCACCGCGGACGCAGTGAAAGTTCTGGCGCCGGCAGCACGCAAATCAAAATCATCGTCCGATCTCGCTAAGGTCGCCGCCCTGCACGACAAGGCCGGAAATCTGGACCTGTGCCTCGACACTTATGATCGATTGAACCTGCCCCTGCCCGACCTGCATGTCCTCAAGGCCGGCGCGCTACTGGCACGCGGACGCAAGGCCGAAGCGCTTGCGTCAATCGAAGAAGCAAGGCGCTCAGGCCCGGGTAACGCATCATTGCACCTGTTCATCGCGAAGAATTTCGCCACAGAGTTCGACCCGACCCAGCAGGCACGCGAGATCGCCGCAATTCTCGCGTCCCCCAATAACGCCGGTCTGCCAGCCGAAGACCGGGCGCGACTGAATTTTGCCCTTGGCCTGGCCCACGAACGAAATGGCAATTTCAATGAGGCCTTTCGCGCAATTGAACAGGCAAACCGCCATGCAGCGCCGGAAAACTTCACCAGCGATCAGCAACTGGAAAAAGTCGCACAGGGCATAGCCGATCACTTCACAAAAGCCCGGCTGGCTCAACTTGGACCTGCCGGTCATGCGTCCCAACAACCGGTGTTTGTAACCGGTCTGCCACGCTCCGGCACAACTTTGGTGGAACAGATCGTCGCCAGCCATCCCGACGCAGCCTCTGTAGGTGAACTGGAGTTGATTCCCGCCTTGAAACAATCGCTGGTATCGTTGCAGTCACGCGATATCAAACGGTGTGCACAAGCATGGCTTGCTGCCGTTCCTGCAGCGAATTCCCGCCAGGCCCGGATCGTCGACAAGTCAATTTCCACCGCCCTTCACACAGGCCTTGCCGTGTTGATGTTTCCCAAGGCACGAATTGTATTTGTCAGACGGCACCCGATGGACATTTACTGGTCCGCCTATCGTGAAATGTTTGGCGCCAACGCCGTCACTTTCACCTATTCGCCGGAGATGCTTGCGCACCGCATCAAATTCTCCGAACACATCATGTCCTCGTGGCAACAGCGGCTCCCTGAACGGATACTGACTGTGAGATACGAAGACATTGTCATGAATGCCGAAGCCCTGACGCGCAGGATTATCGCTCATACGGGACTTGAGTGGAGTAACGATTGCCTGAGCTTTCACAAATCGAACACCGTCGTGCGCACTGCATCAATGGCCCAGGTACGCGAACCGATATACAAGTCATCAATTGGCAAGTGGCAGGCGTATCGCAAACAGCTTGCACCTGTGACGTCCGCGCTTGCCGACCTGATTGCGAATTATGAAAAGACGTCTTGATAATGCTTCCATCATCACCTGAAAGAATCTGGACAGAGGCACGGGCCCTTCAGACGAAGGGCAAGCTGCAGCGCGCCCGGAAACTGTTCCTGCAAGCGCGAAAGCAAGCCCCGCGAGCACCCAGTCTTGCTCTTGAACTTGGCATTCTGGAAGCGCAGATGGGGTTGTTCAAGCATGCTATCCCAACATTGCTGGATGCTATAAAACTGGCTCCTGCATCATCAAATGCACATTACAATCTTGCAGAAGTGTGCCGTGCAGCAGGCCAGTATGACCGTGCAGAGGCGTCCTTTCACGAGGTTCTCAGGCTGGATCCTGGATACATTGAGGCCAAGTTCGGGCTTGGAGACGTTCTGTTGTCTCAAGGCAAAGCAGCGCAGGCGCTACCCCTGCTTGAACAGGCCGCACAAAAACTGCCCAAGGACGCTGAAGTGCAGACCGTACTGGCGCAGGCCCTGCTGGAGCTTGAACAACCACACCGCGCACTGCCTGTGCTGTCTTCCGTTGTGCAGACACATCGCGACTACCTTGCCGGGCACATGGAGTTTCTTCGCGCTTTGAACAACTATGCCAGACCAAGTCAGGTTGCCCGCCACATCAGGTCAATGGAGGAAATCTTCAATATGACCGATGTGATTGCGTCATTCGATCAGGACAATTCTGCCGGAATATCGGCGCTTGAACTACTGGCTGACTCCTATCAGTCCGCCGCAATGCACGAACGCGCGCAGCAGATCGGCAAAATTCTCCATCGCCGCAAATCATCCCGTCGTTCAGGCGCAATGTTGCTGGGCACACTTGCTGTTCAGGATGGTGATTTCGATGCTGCTGAAACCTGGTTCAACCAGGTGATTGAGTTGCGTCCAGACGCCACTGACGCCATGTACAGATTGTCTGTCATCAATCGCCTCTCCCTGACAGCAGAGCCGCTGCTGCTCAGTGAACTTGACAACACAGACAACCCCTCTACATCACATCGATTGTATGCCGGGCTTGCGCTCTACAGGTTGTTGTCGCGCAATGGCCGGCCGCGAGATGCCTTCACAGCGCTTGCGACAGCCAAGGCCATTCGCGCCGGGGAGTTCCCCTACAACTCCACAACGGCCGAGCACAGCAACGTCAGCAACAAGCAGGTCTTCACGCCGGATTTCTTTGAAAAACGCGGGCATGAAGGATACTCAGGACAGGGCTGTCTCTTTGTTGTCGGCATGATGCGGTCCGGCACGACACTGACTGAACAGATTTTGGCTGCTCACTCGAAGGTTCATGCTGGCGGCGAGCGTGACGACATGATGT
>JABDRA010000152.1 GCA_013041995.1 Anderseniella sp.
GCACCGGTGTGCCCCATCCGACCACCTCGAACCGGTCATACGCGGAAGCTCCGGCCGGCTTGACCACCAGCCAGTGATGAACAGCGAAAATACCTTTCCATCGGCCGGACCGCGCCGCCATGACATAGATTGCAGCGGGCGCATCGCTGGATGCTTCCGGCAGCAGTCCCGCAGACGACCAGTCGGCGGACCGCCAGCTGTTCGGCCAGCCCTTGGCATAGGAAAAGGCCGCGCCCGCCGCGATGGGCAGCACGATCAGCACAACAGCGAAGGCTGAAAGGAATTTGAAAAGTCGCCGAAACATAGGCCGGATTGGACACTCTCATTGCGGCTCAACTTTGACGTGTTGAACTGCCGTTAAACACCCAGATAGCGGTGTTGTACGTCTTCGGCTTTCGACAGTTGCGCAGATGTGCCGGACCACACAACCTGTCCCTTCTCGACGATGAAGTGGCGGTCAGCCAGTTCCAGAAGGTCTTTCAGGTTCTTGTCGACCAGCAGGATGGACAGGCCACTCTTGCGGATATCGGCAAGGGCCGCCCAGATTTTTTCACGGATCAATGGAGCGAGCCCCTCGGTTGCCTCATCGAGCACCAGCAGGCGCGGATTGGTCATCAGGGCACGGCCGATCGCCAGCATCTGCTGCTCGCCACCGGACAGGAGATTGGCCATCGAGGTTGCCCTGAGCTCAAGCTCCGGAAACATCGCGTAGACTTTTTCCATGGTCCAGGGATCGTCGAGCTTTTGATGATTGGACGCCGTTGCCACCAGGTTTTCGCGAACTGACAGGTTGGGGAAAACCTGCCGCCCCTCGGGCACAAGCCCGATGCCAAGGTTTGCGGTTTTGAAGGAGGGAAGTTTCGACACTTCATGACCGGCAAACTCGATTGACCCGGAACTGGGCGGCACGATGCCGATGATTGAATTGATAGTTGTGGTCTTGCCCATGCCGTTGCGCCCCATCAGGGTGACAACCTCACCGGCATTGACGTCAAAAGTCATGCCGAACAGGGCCTGGCTGGTACCGTAATATGTCTCAAGGCCGGATACTTTCAGCATTGCATCAGGTCTCCCCGAGATAGGCGCTGCGCACGTCGGCATTGTTTCGAATGTCTTCCGGCTTGCCGGTGGCGATGATGCGGCCGTAGACAAGCACCGAAATACGATCCGCCAGCGCAAAAACCGCATCCATGTCGTGCTCAACCAGCAGAATGGTCTTCTCGCCCTTCAGGCTTCGCAAAATGCTCACCATGGCGGCACTTTCCTCCACGCCCATGCCGGCCATCGGCTCATCAAGCAGCAGAAAACTGGGGTTAGTGGCCAGGGCCATGGCAATTTCCAGCTGGCGGCGCTCACCATGCGACATGGCCGAGGCTATGGTGCCCGCACGGTGTGCCAGGCCTACTTTTTCCAGCACCTCAAGTGCCGGTTTGCGAAGTCGTGCCTGGGTGGTGGCCGGTTGCCAGAACCTGAAAGAGTGTCCGTCATGGGCCTGCACGGCAAGCGCCACATTGTCGATGACGCTGAGCCCCATGAAAACGGATGTGATCTGAAATGACCGGGCCAGCCCGAAATGCGACCGGCGATGGGTTGGCACCGTTGTGATGTCCTTGCCGTTGAACACCACGTGGCCGGCATCAGGTGCCAGGTCTCCGGACAATTGTGCGATCAAGGTTGTCTTGCCGGCACCATTGGGCCCGATGATCGCGTGCAGTTCTCCCGCATCAACGCCCAGTGTCACACCATCGGTTGCAACAACGCCGCCAAAGGATTTTTTCAACCCCTGGATGTCGAGCATAGTCTCAGTCACGGCTCCAGCCCCGCTGGATCAGGCCGTTCAGGCCACCCTTGATGAACAGCACGCTCAGCACCAACAGCACGCCGAACGGCAGCGCCCAGTAGGTGGTGAAAGTGGACAGCACCTCCTCAATGAACACAAATGCCACCGCCCCGAACACCGGGCCGAACAGCGATCCAGTACCGCCCAGGATCACCATAAACATCAACTCGCCGGAGCGTGACCAGCCCATCATGTCCGGAGAGATAAAGGTGGTGAAATTACCCAGCAGCGCACCGGCCAGTCCGCACATGCCGCCCGCGATGACATAGGCTGTAAGTTTGTAGGCATAGGTGTTGTAGCCCAGTGCTTTCATGCGTTCTTCGTTGGACTGACAGCCGCGCACCACCATGCCGAAGCGCGAATTGACGATCCGGTAGACTGCATAAATCGACGCGACAAGACAGATATAGGTCAGCAGGAACAGCACCATCTTGTTTTCGATATTGATGATGTCGAACACCGATCGCGAATAGATGGTCAGTCCGTCATCACCGCCATATTCGTCCAGTGACAGGAAGAAGTAATACCCCATCTGCGCGAACGCCATGGTGATCATGATGAAGTAGACGCCCTTGGTGCGCAGCGAAATGGCTCCGGTGACCAGGGCAAAAAGGGCGCTGGCGGCAATCGCCAGCGGGAAATGCAGCCACCCGGATTCATATCCGTGATAGGCCGGAATACCGACGCAGTAAGCACCAATGCCGATATATGCCGCATGTCCGAACGAGATCATGCCGCCAAACCCGAGTATCAGGTTGAGGCTGACCGCGGCAATTGCCAGGCACAGAATGCGGGTAATGAAATCCAGCGATACCAGTTGCAGGCGGATACCGAGGAAATGGGCAGCCAGCGGCACGCACAACAAGATCACCATAAATGCCAGGGTTATGATGCGGCCGCTTGCCGATCCGAACAGGCCAGGCGCCCGCAGGTGCTCGTCAAGCTGAGCCGGAGTGGTATCAGTCATCTAGCGGACCTTCGGTGGAAACAGGCCCTGCGGGCGGAACGCCAGCACAGCAGCCATGATGAGGTAGATCAGCATTGACGAAATCGCCGGGCCTGCGGTTTCTGCGGCATTGACGGGAATGAACAATTTCAGGATGTCATCGAGGAATGACCGGCCCAGCGTATCGATCAGGCCAATGATCAGGGCGCCGATAAACGCGCCCTTCATGGACCCGATGCCGCCTACGATGATAACCACGAAAGCGGTGATGATGATGTCATTGCCCATGCCGATGGTTGCTTCGGTGATCGGTGCGATCAACATGCCCGCCAGCCCGGCCAGCACGGCACCAAGGGCAAACACGGCGGTAAACAGCGTCTTGATGTCGATGCCGAGTGCCGACACCATGGTCCGGTTGGACGCGCCGGCCCGGATCAGCATGCCAAGTCGCGTGCGCCCGATGAGCCAGTACAGACCGAATGCCACCAGTAGTCCGCAGCTGATAATCACCAGGCGAAAGGTCGGAAAGATCACGCCTGGCAGTATCTCGACCTGGCCCCGCAAATATTCGGGCAGCGGGATGGCAATGCCTTGCGGCCCCCAGATCATATGAACGAGCGTGTCCGCGATCAGGATGAAACCGAATGTTGCCAGCACATGATCCAGGTGATCGCGCTGGTACAGATGTCGGATCACTCCCATCTCCAGCGCCAGGCCGACGAGGGCCGTCAGCGGGATCGCCAGCAATACCGCCCAGACGAACGATCCGGTCCAGAATGTCAGCGTGGCGCAGAAAAACGCACCCACCATGTACAGCGATCCATGCGCCAGATTGACGAAATCCATGATGCCGAATACCAGCGTCAGGCCTGCTGCCAGCAAAAACAGCAATACGCCGAGTTGCAGTCCGTTCAGGAACTGAATGAAAAACAGTGTGCTCATTGCCCCAACATACCCAGCCTGGATCTCAATCCCACAGTATTATTAACCCCGGTGTCATGACCCACCCGCCATGAAATACGAGAACGGGGAGAACACAAGGTTCTCCCCTTTTGTAACGCATTTAACTTGCCGTGTGGCTTACTTTGCCATCGGGCATTCGCCGACATACGGATCGACGTGGTTTTCATAAACCGTCTTGACCACTTTGGTCGTCCAGTTTCCGTCGTCGACGGCAACAACTTCACGCAGGTAGAAGTTCTGTACCGGCATGTGGTTCTTGCCGTAGGTGTACTTGCCGCGCACCGAGGCATAATCTGCCTTGGCCATGGCGGCGCGCATTTCGTCGGTCTTGCTCATGTCACCGCCAACGGCTTCCACACCAGATGCAATCAGGTTGATGGTGTCATAAGCCTGTGCCGCATAAAACGACGGGTAACGCTTGTACTTTTCACGGAAGCTGGACACGAACTTCTTGTTGGCTTCATTCTCCAGTGTCGGGTCCCACTGCTGCGTCAGGCGCGAGCCGAGCACACCTTCCAGCTTGGCTGCCTGCAGTTTTGGCAGCGAAATGGCATCAACGGTAAATACGGTATACAGGTCCATTTCGCCCTTGAGGCCGGCCTGCTGGTACTGCTTGATGAATGCGCCACCGGCTTTGCCCGGATAGAAAACGAAAAGAGCTTCCGCGCCGGATGCCTTGGCTTTTGCCAGTTCAGCGGAAAAATCAAGCTGGGTTGGCCATTTGGTCAGGTCCTTGCCCTTGATCTCACCTTTGAAGGTGCGTTCCAGGCCGGTCATCATGTTCTTGCCGGCAGCATAGTTCGGGCCCAGCAGGTACAGTGACTTGACGCCCTGCTGGTTCAACACCTCACCCATCGCCATGGGGGTCTGGTCGTTCTGCCAGGAAGTGGAGAAGAAGTTTTCATTGCACAGTTTGCCGGCAATCTGAGACGGGCCTGCATTGGATGAAATCAGGAACTTTCCGGCATCCAGTACCGACTTGGCCGATGCCAGCAGCACATTGGACCAGATGTAGCCGGCAACGATCGGCACATCATCCTGCTGTATCAGCTTGTCGGTTTTCTGCTTGCCGATCTCAGGCTTGAAGCCGTCATCTTCGAAAATGATTTCTACGGTCTTGCCGGCCATCTTGCCGTCCAGATGTTCGACGGCCAGATTGACTGCATCCTTCATGTCGTTGCCGAGCACCGCTGCCGGTGTGGTCAGCGTCGTTACATAGCCGATCTTGATGTCGGCTGCGTATGAGGCCGATGCCATCAGCGCCAGACCAAGCGCTGCAATTCCTGTCTTCTTCAACATTTTCAAACTCCTCCCGAGGATTCTCGTATTTGAGTGCCGTCCAGTTTTGTCCTGACGTTTCACTGAATATGCACGATAGAGATAAAAGATACAGACTTCAAATGCCTGCTGTCTGAATTATTTTGCACTATTCAGGACTTGCACGAGGCCTGCTCCCGGTGTCGAATGCATACACCCAAGTTCTTGGCAAGTTCATGGAACACGTAATACCAAAGGAAGTAATTACTGACCCATTTGACCGGTTTTTCGCGTTTGCCGGCTAGGCATGCTTCACGCCTTGGTCTTCCTGACCACAAGTGGAGCATAACGACGTCCGGCGGACGCGAAAAATCGGCCTTCGGTGGGCCAAATCCGTCCATCTGGTGCGTTACGGCGCTTGCCCGATGCACCGCATCGCGCTGCTCACCGCGCCTGCCAGAGTGAACGGATTTGACTCCATCAAGTGAGTCAGTAATTACTCCCTTTGGTATAACTGGCAGGAGACAGAGATGATCGAAATGACCGCAGGCGTCACGCCGGCAAGTGAAGGCATCGACGGTATCGAGTGGAACATCCTTGGCCAGACCTATGTTCCCAAGCACCTGTGCGAAAGCTCGTTTTCATGGCACGCGACGTTTCCTGACGGCACGTTCGTCCCGCCCCATATCCACCCGGATCAGGACGAATTCATCTATGTGCTGGAAGGCCGCTTTGAGCTGTTTCTGGACGGTGCAGATGCATCGGCAGATGCCGGCGATCTGATCCGCCTGCCACGCGGACAGGCGCACGGCATCTTCAACAAGTCAGGTCACGACGTAACCTGCGTGTTCTGGGTGTCACCGACCCGGCAATTGTGGGACCTGTTCACCAAGATCAACAATATGCCGGATCCGGCAGAAGTCGTGCGCCTCGCCAGCGAGCATAACATCCATTTCCTGCCGCCACCGGACGCCTGACCCTAGTCAGCTTTAACGCTTTCCGGCATGTCCTGTGCCGACGGCATTGCGGCAAACCCGGGAAGCGATGCGTCCATGTGGTCCCATGTGGCGGCCCGGTCCGTGTAGACCCGCATCTGCGGTTTGAAGTGATCCGGATTGTCCAGGCTGGACGCCCTGACGAAAACCATGCCGGGCATGGCTGAATTGGTCGAGCAGATCGCAGACCCGCAATCGGCGCAGAAACCGCGGCTGACCATGTTTCCACTGTCGGCGGGTTTGTCGAAAAACCGGAGTTCGCCGGTCCTTTCGAAGGCCGCCTCGGGAACAATCATGTGCGAACCGTGCCCGGTGCCGCTGGTCTTGCGGCAGTCATTACAGTGACAATGGCCTCCGCCGGCTTCTTCTGCACACGTGTACCGGACATTTCCGCAAAGGCATCCACCAACAATGGTCATTGTCATCACTCCTGTTCACTTGCTAACTACAAGTGATCATATTAACTTGCTTGCATAATGCAAGTGAAGATTTTAGGATAATGCATGCCTCCTGACACCGATACCCGCCGCTCTGATTGTCCGATCAGCTTTGCCCTGGAAATTTTTGGCGATCGCTGGACCTTGATTGTGCTGCGTGACCTGATGTTGAGGTCGCGCCAGCGCTACAGGGAGTTGCTGGAGGGCGATGAAGGCATCGCCACCAATGTGCTTGCAGAACGCTTGAAGCGGCTGGAGCGCCGCAAGCTGATCACCAGGAAACGGGATCCTGCCGACGCGCGCCAGTTCATTTACCTGCCGACCGAACTGGCGGTAAGCCTGGTTCCGATGCTGGTTGAAATGATAGTCTGGGGCATCAGGACAAGCGACAAGGATGCAGGCTCGGAGTTCCTTGCAAGGTTTGAAACCGAGCGCGACACACTGATTTCGGAGCTGCAGGCGAAAGTCCGAAAAGATGCCGATCTGCAGTAGCCGCGGCTGCGCGAAACTCGGGAACGGTGACAGGCACCAAATCACGACGTGCATAAACCCGCGCCCACAATTGCCTGGTCCGTAAACAGAATGTTACTCGTGGTTTATCCGGATGAGGCTTATCGTCATGTGACAGCTGACACCGGTAAGGTCGGTTTGTTTTTCTTCACTTGGAAAGCGTTGAAATTGAGTGCGAATTTCACAAAATCCGCAATAAGCGGCCTGCTCTACGTTCTGCATCCGCGCCTGATCATTCAGTATTGGCTCAATTTGCGCCGGTTACCGGATATTGCAGTGCCACGGGACGTCAATGAAAAGATGTTGTGGCGAAAGGTTTTCGACAGAAACCCGGATTTCGTAACATTCAGCGATAAACTGCGTGCCAAGGAGTACGTTCGACAGCGGGTTCCAGACATTGCGCAAAGCCCGGTATTGTGGAGCGGGACCGATCTTCAGGACCTGCCGGAAAACCTGACCGGCCAGCACTGTATTCTGAAAGCGAACCACAGTTCGGGCATGAACATTGTGCTGGACATCGGACCGGTGGACAGGCGGCAACTTGTAAAGGCCACGCGCAGGTGGCTGGCCCATCGCCATGATCGAGTTCATGGCGAATGGGGTTATCGAAATGTGGAGCCGAAGTTTTTTCTCGAAACAGATATTTCAGCCGGACAGAAGGCTGATCTTGTCGATCTCATTGTTTATGTGTTTTCGAATTCTGTCACACTGATAGTGGCCACTATGGGGGAAAAGACGGCTCGCGAGCGGGTAGCCCTGTTCGATGCAGATGGGTGCAGATTGAATGCAGTTCCTGTGACACATCGCAATCATGCGAGGACAGCAGTTTTACCGGACGATTTTGACCTGCCTTTGGATGCAGCGACCCTGGGCCGGCATGCGTTGGTGATTGCAAACGGAAATGATCATCTTAGAGTGGATTTTATGTGGAACGGCGAGACGCTCTATTTCTGTGAAGTAACCGTCTATCCCGGAGGCGGATATCGTTCCTACTCGGACCCCAAGATTGTTCAACTGATGGGACAAAACTGGAATCTCGCGGACTCCTGGTTTCTGCGCACCTCGCAAAGTGGTTGGCGGCGACGCTATGCTGCCTGGTTAAGAGCACAGCTGCAGGCACTGCAGTAGTCACGGCACTCAGTCACCACACTCCGTCAGGAAGCATAATAAATTAGTCGGCGGCGATGGTTGAAGAAGCCTGTCTTCAGATCGCCATTGACCCATACCGTGCGAAGCCCCAGCGGCCATCGGGTATCCTTGATATGCGTGATTTTTTGCATGCCAATATGCGTATGAGCAGCAATCGCAGCTTCATTGTTGTGATCAGTGGCGGCCATCAACGTACTGTATCCCAGCTTCAGATACTCCCGTGCCGCATATGCGGTTATAACTGCCATCAGACGCTGCCCTCTGGCATGAGGCGCAGTAAATGCTGCCAACCCAAACACAACACTGTCCCCGCCACGAATCTCCAGCCAGTCCCTCAATTGTTGAAATTGTGGTTTGAACATCCGCCATGAAACCATATCTCCATAGACAAATGCCGCACAGACCCTGCCCTGCTCCGCAT
>JABDRA010000161.1 GCA_013041995.1 Anderseniella sp.
GAATGCCGGTGCCCATGGTTGCATAATACCCCGGTGCCAGCAGGGCCGTGTGCTCGATGTCCATGGCCGTGAACAGACAGTCCCCCATGTCGGATGCGATCGGCATGACACCGTGGTTGGCAAAAAAGTCATTAACCGCAGTTGCTACGTCATGCGGCAGCAGTTTGCGTTTGGAAGGCTTCAGGCCCCTCGGATACGCCGCTGTGACCGGTTTTGCATTGCCCAGCTTTTCAGCGCCCGCCAGTAACGCATCAACAAACGCCTCAAGTATGACACCTGCATAGGAATGGTGTTCGAAATGCACCGCGCCGTCGAAGGCATGGATACTGGTGCGCATGTCGATCTGGCGTTTTGATACGCCGAAATTCGTGTCGCACAGGATAACACCCAGCATCAACAAGGCGTCTGCGCGTTCAACAAGACGCCGCGTCGCCACGTCGCCTGCAAGGCCCAGATAAGTGCCTGCAGTCTTGGCGCCGACTTCAGCCAGGATGCCGCGCCCCATGAACGTGGTCAGAACCGGAATGCCAAGTGTGCTGGCGAGCTTGGCCACCTTTTTTTCCAGCCCGTAGCGACGGATCTCGACACCGAGCAACATGGCAGGCTGCTTCTTCCTCTCGAGCATTTTCAGGGCCTGGCGGGCTGCTTCCTTTGCTGCTGCCATGTTTTTGATCGGCGGTTTGAAGGACGGCACCTCGTCCACGTCCGCTTCAACCATGTCACGCGGAAACTCGATGTACACGGGCCTCGACAAATACCGTGCTGCAGTCAATACCCTGGCAATTTCAGCAGCCGCTGTTGCCGGATCATCCAGCACACACTGGGCGCATGTCACTTCACGCATGATCAGCATCTGGCTGTCGAAATGCTTGACCTGATGATGCAGGCCGAGCCCCATGGTGCGCTCGGCGGCACCCGGTGCGCCCGAAATCACCACAAGGGGAGACTTTTCGGCATAAGCTGTGGCCACCGGATTGATCATGTTCAGGGCACCTGCACCATAGGTGACACAAGCCACCCCGAGTGTACCGCGATAGCGGCCCGCCGCATCTGCTGCAAAACCCACGGCAGGTTCATGGCTGAGCGTGTAAAGTGGCAGGGTGTTGATGCGTTCTATCTGGCGAAACAGCGGGAGGGCAAAGTCTCCGGGAATACCGAAAATTTCACCGGCGCCATAGTCTTTCAGCGCCTGCAACAGTGCGTGTGCGAGTTTCATTAGTGTGTCTCCGGGTTAGCGGCGAATACGCCTTTGAGGAGGGAGCAACAACTATGCGGGCAAGCGGACACCTGGGCAACAGCAATTCATGCCAATGACAACCGGCGTCAATACCACAGCCCCATGCGGCCGATATTGATGCGCGGCCGGCGCATTGGAGGAACTATGGATCGGCCAGGGTGCAAGGGCTTGTCTGGCCGGCCAATGATTGGTGGCGTATCGGTGCGCAGCGACAGTAGCCGCTTCACCCGATCCGGTGTCTTGGGATGGCTTCGCATGATTGAAGGTTCCGGTGACCGCGAGCCCGGCAGTACCAGCTGTTCCCACATGCTGCCCTGCTTGTGTTCCAGCGTCTGTAAAGCCGACGCAAGACCTTCCGGGTCGCCGGTCAGGCCTGCTGCGTCTAGGTCGGCGTCATATTCGCGGGTGCGGGACAGCGCCAGCTGCAACAGCCCTCCAATTGTAGGCGCAGCAACAAGGGCAACAATGGCTACCCAGGGAACCATTCCGCCATTGGTCAGAATCGCTGCCGGAACCCCAATCAGCAAGCCAAATGTGGACAAGGTGCCCGTGAGTCGTGACAGAACGTCTCCCAGCGCCATAACAGTCAGGTCGCCATTGCGGATATGGCTGATTTCATGTGCCAGCACACCGGCCAGTGGCCTGAGTGTCAGATTGCGGATCAGGCCGTCGGTCAGGGCAATCGCGGAGTCTTTTGTCTGACCGACCGCAAAAGCATTCATCATCTGTGATGGCACGTAATAAAGCTGCGGCACTGCAGGCAGGTCTGCCCGTTTTGTCAGTTCGCGCATCAATTGGTGCAACTGAGGCACTTCGTGTTCCGTCAGGACGCGCGCCTTATAGAGTTTCAGCACCATTTTCGGTGACACGCGGCCGGCTTGCCAAAGTCCGAACGCCGTCAATACCATGGCCCAGACAACCCCGGAGCCGCCAAGAACGCTGTAGGCGATCAACCCCATGAGGACAGCAGAGCCGATGATCATTAGCCACGTGTGCAGCGTGTTTTGCCATTGGTGGGCACTCTGGGCTTCGGAGTTCAGAGGCTGGAGAGGAATGTTCATGATCCAAATCTAGGTAGTGGGATGGTCTTTTACCAGCCTCCACCGCCGCCGCCTCCACCGCCACCGCCGGAAAATCCACCGCCACCTGAAAAACCCGAAGACGATGATTTGGGGGCCGGCATCGCGTTGGTCATCGACTTTCCGATGGATGCCGGCAGTCCGGACATGGTCTTGCCGATGCTGCCGGATGAAAAATTGCCGCCGTGATACCAGTTCGGGGAGTAGGTGGCAGCAGCGGCTGCACCGGCGGCAGATGCAAGCCACGCCTGAAATGCATTCGACCAGGGCTTTTCCAGCCCCAGCGCGACAGCATAAGGAAGCATGGTCTCAAAATGCTGTGGCGACATTGCCGGTGCACCAGCCAGGTTCATACGGTCCTTTTCAGCCAGATTGATGTAGGTTTTCAAACCCTCAATGCCGTCCATCAGATGGCGCCCTAGCGGGGTCGGAGCGCCAAGCAGGAAGAAAAACAGGATGTTGATCATGAACACGCCGGCAATGATGGCGAGTATCACCGGCTTGACGGTCATGTCCACGGCCAGGGAGCCGAGCAGCGGAAAAAGGTTCATGGCGAAAAAGCCGACCACGAACCATCGCATCACCGATCCGACCTTGCCTACCAGGTTGCTTGCCCGTGATACCTTCAGGCCGATGCTGAAGGTGGCGATAGTGATCCCGGTGGCAACGGCGATCAGAATGCTCAGTGGAATAACAAAGTTTGCGCCACCGCCTGCAGACACTATTGTCACGATCAATGTCACCAGTGAAATGCCGATGCCGACAAATACGTAGGTTAGATTCTGGTCGAAGAATTTGTTGCGGTGCTCGGTATCGAGAGCCGAGCGGAATTTCCTGGTGATCGACTTGACCGCGGCGGTGTTCGACTTGTCGATGCGGAATTCCTGTCCGGCACCGCCCAGTTTCTGCAAAATCGCCGCTTCGCCAACAGGCAGAGGCTGACGCCCGGTTGCCCCTGTCGGCCTTATCGTGACATCCCCGTCCAGATCTTCCAGCGCGACCAGTCCTTTAACGGCCAGGTTGAGCAGGGCGGATGAAAATGCGTCATGGCCGGACAGGCCCTTGTTTTCGATGTAGTTCACCTGGGCAGGCGAAATGCCGTCCGGCGCATCCCAACGCGGCACCATCACACCGGCAGGCGGATCCCGGCCGACCCGTTGCCATGCCCAGAAATAGTAGTAACCGATCACCAGGAAGCCGACAAAACCCATGAGAAAGGCTGCGTTGTCGCGCCAGAACCAGCCCAGTTCCTGGCTCTGGCTAGGCGCTACGATGCTTCCCTTCGGCATCTTGATCGCAACAGTCAGGCC
>JABDRA010000170.1 GCA_013041995.1 Anderseniella sp.
GATGCAGTCTGCACAATGGTGGCAACAGGCGCCGGCCGCAGTTGCCGGGTGATTTCAGGCAATGCAGCCGGTGTAGACCAATTGCTGTGCTCTAGTTACTTGCGGTCAGCCCGGCTAGGGTTTAGTACACGGCAATCTTTCGCATAACACACAGGGGAACGCAAAATGGCGCGCAACAAAATTGCACTGATCGGCGGTGGCATGATCGGCGGAACGCTGGCCCACATGGCCGGGCTCAAGGAACTTGGTGATGTGGTGATTTTCGACATTGTCGAAGGCATGCCGCAGGGCAAGGCGCTTGATCTGGCCGAGAGCTCGCCGGTTGACGGTTTCGATGTGCGCATGACCGGTGTCAATAAATATGAAGGCATCAAGGGTGCCGACGTGGTGATTGTAACCGCCGGTGTACCGCGCAAGCCCGGCATGAGCCGCGACGACCTTCTGGAAATCAACCTGAAAGTGATGAGCCAGGTCGGCGCCGGCATCAAGAAATATGCCCCGAAGGCATTTGTAATCTGCATCACCAACCCGCTCGACATCATGGTGTGGGCCTTGCAGAAATACTCAGGACTGCCGGCCAATATGGTGGTGGGCATGGCCGGTGTGCTGGACTCAGCCCGGTTCCGGTATTTCCTGGCGGAAGAATTCAAGGTGTCGGTTGAAGACGTCACCGCCTTTGTGCTGGGCGGACACGGGGACACGATGGTGCCGCTGGTGCGCTATTCAACCGTTGCCGGCATCCCTGTGCCGGATCTGATCAAGATGAAGTGGACGACCCAGAAACAGGTCGACGCCATTGTCCAGCGCACCCGTGACGGTGGCGCGGAAATCGTTGGCCTGCTCAAGACCGGGTCTGCCTATTATGCGCCTGCTGCATCGGCAATCGCCATGGCGGAAAGCTTCCTGAAAGACAAAAAGCGCGTGTTGCCGTGTGCTGCTCACCTGACCGGGCAGTATGGGCTGACAGATCTCTATGTCGGTGTGCCTACGGTGATCGGTGCCGGTGGTATCGAGAGGATCGTCGAGATCAAGCTTGACCCTGCAGAAAAGGCGGAGCTGAAGAAATCCATCAGCGCGGTGCACGGCCTGATGGATGCAGCCAAGCAGATTGCACCTGATCTGGCCTGACGACATCTTGGCGCAACGCCGGAACTTCTGGCACACGAAATGCCAAGGGGCTTTGCGGCGTTGCGTTTTCGTTGTTCACTGGAGCCGGCAAACCTGACGCAGCTTGCGAAAAGACACTCAAACGGGACTGAAACAAAATGAACATTCATGAATATCAGGCCAAGGCACTGTTGAAATCATTTGGCGTATCGGTCTCCGATGGTGTGCCGATCATGAAACCGGAAGAGGCAGAAGCCGCCGCCAAATCGCTTCCCGGGCCTGTGTGGGTGGTCAAGTCGCAGATCCATGCCGGCGGGCGTGGCAAGGGCCGCTTCAAGGAACTGGGTGCTGATGCCGCCGGTGGCGTGCGGGTGGTCAAGTCGGTCGAGGATGTGGTGAAGAACGCCTCCGAAATGCTGGGCAACACCCTGGTTACCAAGCAGACCGGCCCGGCCGGCAAGCAGGTCAACCGGCTTTACATCGAAGACGGTGCCGATATTGCGCGCGAGCTATACCTGTCCATTCTGGTGGACCGTACCGTTGGCCAGGTTGCCTTCGTGGTATCGACCGAGGGCGGCATGGACATCGAGGCCGTTGCGGAAGAAACACCTGAGAAGATCATCAATGTCGCCATTGATCCGATTGCCGGCATTACCGAGGCGGATGTTGCCAGTCTGTGTGACGGGCTGAAACTGGACGGGGCTGCGCGCGAAGATGGCCAGACGCTGTTTCCAACCCTGTACAAGGCGCTCACCGAAACAGACATGAGCCTGCTCGAGGTCAACCCGCTGGTGGTTCTCGGCAACGGGCACCTGCGCGTGCTCGATGCCAAGGTGTCGTTCGACGGCAATGCTGAATTCCGTCATCCTGACCTGGCCGAGCTTCGGGACCTGACCGAGGAAGATGCCAAGGAAGTCGAAGCGTCTAAATACGACCTCGCCTATATTGCGCTGGATGGGGACATTGGCTGCATGGTGAACGGCGCAGGCCTTGCCATGGCGACCATGGATATTATCAAGCTTTATGGCGCATCGCCTGCCAACTTCCTGGATGTGGGCGGCGGGGCCACCACTGAAAAGGTAACGGCTGCCTTCAAGATCATTACCTCAGACCCGCAGGTGAAGGGTATTCTGGTCAATATTTTCGGTGGCATCATGCGCTGCGACGTGATTGCCGAAGGTGTCGTCACCGCGGTCAAGGAAGTCGGGTTGCAGGTGCCGCTGGTTGTCCGGCTGGAAGGCACCAATGTGGAGAAGGGCAAAGATATCATCAACCAGAGCGGGTTGAATGTCATTGCCGCTGATGACCTGGACGATGCCGCCCAGAAGATCGTCAAGGCGGTGAAGGGTTGATCGGCAATATGACATTCAAGCCTGGCAGCTTTGCACTGAGCGCCGCCGTGGGCGTGCTCGTAATGCAGGCGGCGTTTTCAGAGGCGCGTGCACAGGGTCCGGTTGATGACGAGGCCGACCCGGTTTTTGTATTCAACAAGGTCTGTTATTCACAGGTGCCGTCGATCGGTGCCATTAGCGATATGGCAACCAGGCTGGCATGGCAGGCACTGGAGAAATCCGACCTGAAACCGTTTTCGCCTGACCCGAACCCCGAAGTGCTGCAGGGCTGGGATGTCCAGGTTGGCAAGAAGTTCTTCCGGCTGGGCGTGGTGCGCACAGCGGTCAGCGACAAGTTCAAGCAGACATTTCCCGACTTCGCTGATGGCACTGCAACGTCGTGCACGCTTGTGCTTGATGGCGGCAGTGATGCTGCAAAAGTGTCTGAAGGCATGCAGAAGCTGGCCGGCAAGGACCCTGCCAGCAAGGACGTGCCTGACGGTGAATTCCGAACTACGACGTGGGCCGGCGGAAACGAAAACTACAAGGTGTTCCTGATTTCCAAGGCAGCAGCGGCCGGTGAAACCGGTTTGTTGAACGTGACGATTTTGGCAAAGGCAAAGTAGGGTCTGTAACCCTTGTGCCCGGTGCTTCTGCTTTGAAGTGCCAAACGACAGAAAGAAGTGAAGCGATGTCCATTCTTATCGACAAGACCACCAAAGTCCTCGTGCAGGGCCTGACCGGCAAGACCGGTACGTTCCATACCGAACAGGCGCTGGCCTATCATGGTACGCAGATGGTGGGCGGGATCCATCCGAAAAAGGGTGGTGAGACATGGACGGGCCAGGGCGGCGAGACGCTGCCGGTTTTTGCAAGCGTGGCAGAGGGCAAGCAGGCAACCGGTGCCGATGCGTCGGTTGTGTACGTGCCGCCGGCAGGTGCAGGTGCCGCGATCATCGAGGCAATCGACGCTGAAATACCGCTCATCGTGTGCATCACCGAAGGTGTGCCGGTCATGGATATGGTGAAAGTGAAAGCGCGGCTCGCGAAATCGAATTCACGCCTTGTCGGACCCAATTGTCCCGGGATTCTGACCCCTGATGAGTGCAAGATCGGCATCATGCCCGGCAACATCTTTTCCAAGGGATCTGTCGGTGTGGTGTCGCGCTCGGGCACGCTGACTTACGAAGCTGTATTCCAGACAACAAACGAGGGGCTGGGCCAGACGACGGCGGTCGGCATTGGCGGCGATCCGGTGAAGGGCACAGAGTTCATTGACGTGCTTGAGATGTTCCTGGCTGATGATGAAACCAAATCGATTATCATGATCGGTGAGATTGGCGGTTCGGCGGAAGAAGATGCCGCCCAGTTCATTGCGGATGAGGCGAAGAAGGGCCGGGCAAAACCGGTCGCAGGCTTCATTGCCGGCCGTACCGCGCCACCCGGCCGCACCATGGGTCATGCGGGTGCTGTGATCTCCGGCGGCAAGGGCGGAGCCGAAGACAAGATCGAGGCAATGCGCACCGCAGGTATCGCTATTGCAGATTCCCCGGCCACGTTAGGCAAAACACTCGCTCAGCGGTTGAAAGCCTAGCAAAAAGGGCTATGTTGACTCGGCGTGGGGTGTTTTCAGTTCACGCCAAGGCAAACTCATAAAGGCTCACTGCAGGTTTTACCCCGCAGAGTAGGTAACATGGCCAAGACAGATGCGAACGACGTGTTCGAACAAACGTCATTCCTTTACGGCGGCAACGCCCAATTCATCGAACAACTTCAAGCTGCTTATGAGCGCGACCCGAATTCGGTAGACCCCGGCTGGCAGGACTTTTTCGCCAATCTCGGAGATGATCCGGCAGATGTTGCCGCAAAAGCTGATGGCCCGAGCTGGACTCGATCAGACTGGCCGCAACCGCTCAACGGCGAAATGGTGTCAGTGCTGGATGGCGACTGGCCTGCTGTCGAACAGTCGATTGGCGGCAAACTGGCCGGAAAAGCCGCCAAATCAGGTGAAAGCTCCGATCTGGAAAGCCTGCGAAAGGCTACACTGGACTCCGTTCGTGCCCTGATGATGATCCGCGCTTACCGTATGCGCGGACATCTGATTGCAGATCTTGATCCGCTGAACCTGCGTGAAAAACAACCACATCCCGAGCTTGATCCTGCGTCATATGGCTTTGGGCCTGAAGATCTCGATCGCGAAATCTTCATTGATAATGTACTGGGCCTGGAACGTGCCACCATCAACCAGATCATCGACATTCTGAAGTCGACCTATTGCTCGACTATGGCTGTCGAGTTCATGCACATGTCCGATCCGCGCCACAAGGCATGGTTGCAGGAGCGCATTGAAGGTCCCGGCAAATCCATCGAGTTTACGGTTCACGGCAAGAAAGCCATTCTCAACAAGCTCATCGAGGCAGAAGGCTTTGAAGCCTATCTCAATGTGAAATACACCGGCACCAAGCGGTTTGGCCTGGACGGCGGTGAATCAATCGTGCCGGCGCTGGAGCAGATCATCAAGCGCGGCGGCAATATGGGCGTCAGTGAGATTGTGCTGGGCATGGCGCACCGCGGCCGGCTGAACGTGCTGGCCAATGTGATGGGCAAGCCGTACACGGCCATCTTCCACGAGTTCAAGGGTGGCTCATCCACGCCTGAAGAAGTCGAAGGATCCGGTGATGTGAAATATCATCTGGGGTCGTCGTCAGATCGGGAATTCGATAACAACAAGGTGCATTTGTCGCTGACCGCCAATCCGTCTCATCTCGAGATCGTGGATCCGGTCGTGCTGGGCAAGGCACGCGCCAAGCAGGACCAGCTTGGCAGGGACCGCTCCAAGGTCATGCCGCTGCTGATCCACGGCGATGCGGCATTTGCAGGCCAGGGCGTGGTGGCGGAATGTTTCGGCCTGTCGGGCCTGAAGGGCCACCGCTCAGGCGGATCCATTCACTTCATCATCAACAACCAGATCGGCTTCACCACCAGCCCGATACTGGCGCGGTCGTCTCCTTATCCGTCCGACGTGGCCAAGATGATCGAGGCACCGATTTTCCATGTGAACGGCGATGATCCCGAAGCGGTCGTCTATGCCGCCAAAATCGCTACAGAGTTCCGCCAGACCTTCGGACATCCAGTTGTCCTCGACATGTTCTGCTATCGCCGTTTCGGTCATAACGAGGCAGACGAGCCGGCCTTTACCCAGCCTGTCATGTACCGCCGGATTTCAAAGCACACGCCGGTGGCGCAGATTTACGCCCAGCGACTGATCGATGAAGGATCGATGAGCGAGGCTGATTACACGGAAATGAAAACCGCTTTCCGCAGCAGGCTGGAAGATGATTTCGAAGCCGCTGATAACTACAAGCCCAACAAGGCCGACTGGCTGGACGGGCGCTGGTCAGGGCTGAAGACCACCAAGATAGATGATGATCCGCGCAAGGGTAAAACCGGGGTCGATGTCAAGAAGCTGAAGAAGCTCGGTGAGCAGATGTACACTGTTCCCGACGACTTCAATATTCACCGGACCCTGAAGCGGGTGATCGACGCCCGCCTGAAGGTAATCAAGTCCGGCGTTGGTCTGGACTGGGCGACGGCTGAATCACTGGCATTTGCCACATTGCTCGAAGACGGCAGCAGGGTCAGGTTGTCCGGGCAGGATGTGGAGCGTGGCACGTTCTCGCAACGCCATGCCGTGTGGATCGACCAGCAAACCGAGCGCCGTTATTCGCCTTTGAAACATTTAAGCGGCGAGAAAACCAACGACTTCGAGATCATCAACTCCATGCTGTCGGAAGAGGCAGTGCTCGGGTTTGAGTACGGTTATACGCTGGCGGAACCGAGCACGCTGGTATTGTGGGAAGCCCAGTTTGGCGATTTTGCCAATGGTGCGCAGGTTATTTTCGACCAGTTCCTGTCGTCCGGTGAGCGCAAATGGCTGCGCATGTCGGGTCTCGTCTGCCTGCTGCCGCACGGCTATGAGGGCCAGGGACCGGAGCACTCTTCGGCACGGCTTGAACGCTTTCTGCAGATGTGTGCCGAAGACAACATGCAGGTGGCGAATTGCACGACGCCTGCCAACTATTTCCATATTCTGCGCCGCCAGATGCATCGGGATTTCCGCAAGCCGCTTATCCTGATGACGCCAAAATCGCTGTTGCGTCACAAGAAGTGCGTGTCATCGCTGGAGGAAATGGGGCCCGACTCGTCGTTCCACCGGGTGTTGTGGGATGATGCGGAATGCAACAAGGATTCACCTGTCAAGCTGGTGAAGGACGAGAAGATCCGTCGCGTCGTCCTGTGCACCGGCAAGGTTTATTATGACCTGCATGAAGAACGCGAGAAGCGCGGCCTGAATGATATTTACCTGATGCGTATTGAGCAGTTGTATCCGTTTCCGGCGAAAGCGCTGGTGAATGAACTGTCCCGCTTCAAGGACGCCGAGATTGTGTGGTGTCAGGAAGAACCACAGAACATGGGATCGTGGACATTCATACAGCCTTACATGGAATGGGTTCTGAACCGGATTGAAGCAAAGCATCGCCGGCCGATCTATGCAGGCAGGCCTGCGTCAGCCTCTACGGCGACCGGGTTGATGAGCCGCCATCTGAAAGAGCTGGCTGCATTCCTTGAAACGGCGCTTGGTAACGGAAAAGTGGGTTAGGGCGAATTCTGACGACATTGATCTCCCTGACAGTTTGGTTTTGTATCTTTGTTGTAGCCCTGTTCTGACCGGGTAGCAGCAGTCTTTAAAGGACGGACGTGATGTCGAATGAAATCCGGGTACCAACGCTGGGTGAATCCGTAACGGAAGCCACAATAGGCCAATGGTTCAAGAAGCCCGGCGAGGCAATTAGCGCCGATGAGCCGCTGGTGGAACTTGAAACCGACAAGGTGACCGTCGAGGTGCCTGCTCCCGCAGCCGGCGTCATGGGTGAGATACTGGTTCAGGAAGGTGACACGGTCGAGGTTGGTGCATTGCTTGGAACCGTGGCTGAGGGTGACGGCGCTGCCCCTGCAAAACCGGCAGCAGCGGAAAAACCTGCTGCGGCCGCACCTGCACCTGCCGGCAAGGAAACCGGCGGTGGCGGGTCTCCGGCTGTTGCCGCTGCGCCATCTGCCGCCAAGATGCTGGCTGAAAACGAGATGTCGGCAGACCAGGTTGCAGGCTCCGGCAAACGTGGCCAGGTATTGAAGGGTGATGTGCTGGAAGCGCTTGAAAAAGGTGCCAAGGCGCCTGCGCCCGCGCCTGCTGCGCGCGCTCCGTCATCGGCTGACGATGCACCACGTGAAGAGCGGGTGAAGATGACCCGCCTGCGCCAGACAATTGCGCGCCGGTTGAAGGATGCCCAGGACACCGCTGCCATGCTGACCACCTTCAACGAGGTGGACATGAGCGCGGTCATGGATCTGCGCAA
>JABDRA010000172.1 GCA_013041995.1 Anderseniella sp.
ACATCAAGCTGTCGACGCAACGGGTTGAAGGCTATCGTAATTTTGGAACAAAACTGTGGAATGCAGCGCGTTTTGCCGAAATGAACGAGTGCGTGCGGGCAGACGGATTTGACCCGGCACAGTGCAAGGTTACGCTCAATCGCTGGATTGCGGGTGAAGCTGCACGCACCAAGGACGCAGTTACGGCGGGTATCGCAGAGCATCGATACAATGAAGCAGCCGGTGCGCTCTACAGTTTCATCTGGCACACGTTCTGTGACTGGTATGTGGAGTTGTCAAAGTCTGTTCTCAACGGTGAAGATGAAGCAGCGAAGGCAGAAACCCGCGCGGCAACCGCATGGGCGCTGGACCAGATATTGCTGCTGCTGCACCCGTTCATGCCGTTCATCACCGAAGAATTGTGGCAGCAGACCGCCGGTGAAACGGCGCGTGACACCATGCTGGTACAGGCGTCGTGGCCGGCGTATCAGGGTCTGGAAGCACCGGATGCATCAGACGAGATTGACTGGGTGGTTCGCCTGATTACCCAAATCCGTTCAGTGCGTTCGGAGATGAATGTGCCTGCCGGGGCAAAAGTGCCGTGTGTGCTGGCTCATCCGGGGGACCTGTCAAAGACCCGCGCGACTGCATGGATGGCTGAAATCTCAAGGCTTGCCCGACTGGACAGCCTGACATTTGCAGACGACGTGCCGGAAAACTCGGCCCAGATCGTACTGGATGAAGCTGTTGTCGCTCTTCCTCTGGCCGGTGTCATCGACTTCGGCGCAGAAAAAGCCCGGCTTGAAAAAGAGCTGGAAAAGACGGCCAAGGACATCGCGTCAATCGATGGCCGGCTGAACAATGCCGGCTTCGTGGCCAAGGCCCCGCCGGCGGTGATCGAGGAAACCAGGGAACGCCGTGAAGAGCTGGATGTGAAGGCAGGGCAGGTCAAAGAGGCAATCGCCCGCCTGGCAGCGATGGGGTGAGGGCAGGTTTTCTAAAGGCTGGCTATCTCGCCGGCCAATTCCATGCCGGTTTTTCCACACCCTCCACCACGGTTTCCCCGAGCTCCTTTTTCAACTCGTAGCTGGCAATGCCTGCCTGCTTGTTGAGCGCGTCGACCAGCTTGCCGGCGTGTGAGACCACGATCACCTGTGATTGCTCCGCAGCCTTTGAGATCAGTCTGGCCAATGGGTCGAGCAGGTTCGGGTGCAGGCTGGTTTCGGGCTCGTTCAACACCAGAAACGGGGCCGGGCGCGGGGTCAACAGGGCAATCGTCAGCAGCAGATAACGCAGCGTGCCGTCCGACAGTTCCGCGGTTCGCAGGGGCCTGAGCAGGCCCTTTTGATGCATCAATAGTTCGAACATGCCGTCGTTGACCGACAGTTCAACGGAACTGCCCGGGAAGGCGTCTTCAATGGCGTCATCCAGAGCATCGGGGTTGCCGATCTCGCGGATGGTCTGAAAGGCGGCGGCGACGTCTGCGCCGGTTGAGGCAAGCGTCGGTGTGCGGGTGCCAAGTTGCGGCGTGCGCGACGGGGCATCCTGATCGGTTCTGAGGTGATCGTAAAACCGCCACTGACGCATGCGCTCCCGGATCGCCAGCAGTTCAGGTGCGGTTTTCGGGTCAGCCGCATGGGTCATCATGCTGTCAAAACTGCCAAGATTGGAGATGACAGGCGCACGGGCTCCTTTTTCAGACAACACCTTCACGCTGGGGCCCCTGCGGCCAGCGATTTCATTTGAACGGCGCAAGGTTTCACCAACCCACAGGGCTTCGGCCTTGATGGCTGGATCTGAATTGAACATTGAGAAGCCATCCGGCTGTGGCAGGCCCAGATCGATGGCGTAGCCATAATCCTGATCGGCGAAACCCAGCTTGAGGCTGATCCGGTCGCGTCTCAACGTGCCCTGAACCGGCACATGACCTTGTTTCATGGCGCGTGAGATGATTTCGGGACCGGCCCACAAGGTCGACTGCAATCCTCCTTCGCGCGCCAGCGCACCTATCACGCCGCCTTGCGCCACATCTGCCAACAGCCGGATAGAACGGTACAGGCTGGATTTGCCGCTGCCATTTGCACCGGTAATCAGGGTGAGTTGTTCAAGCGGCAGTACCAGTTCGCGGATCGAACGGTAACCTGAAATGGCCAGGGTGATGATCATGGGTACTTGACGTCCGGAAAAGGAAAACCGGGTGAACCATTCTGCTGATTTTCAGCCGGGTACGCCATGGCAGCAAAACCGGAAAGATCAGTCCTCATAATGCCAGGTCGTCGATACATAATCGTCGTCCTTCTGCCCGGCGCGTTCGAATTTGAGGAAATCCCAATACCCGCAGGTCTCGCCGGGAAAGGTCCGGCAGGTGGAGGGTCTTGCGGAATAGATTGTGCAGTTGCGTTGATCGGTGTCGAAAAACTGGCAGATACGCGAGAAATGCTCGTCGTCCTTGCGGTTCAACAAGCGCTTGTAGCCGTGATCTGAGTGAAGATAGCGTTCTTCGGCCTGTTCCAGGGTGATGCCAAAATGTTTCGCAATGCGTTCAGCGTCGCGCTTGGTGACGTTGATGACCGGATAGGAGCAGCAATAACCCGGGCATTTGGTGCAATCGTATTTCGGCGTCGTCATTGTCAGCAGGCCCTGGTTAGGCTTTCAACTTGTCATAGGCAGCATTGGTCTTGCGCATTTCCGCGACCAGCCATTGCCGGAATGCAAGACCGGCTGCATTGAGCTTGAGACCCTTGCCCCACACCAGCCAATAGCCTTCATCCTCGCGTATTTCAATATCAAACGGACGCACCAGGCGTCCCGACAACAAGGCGTCGGTGGCGACGATCTGGTCTGCCAGGGCAAACCCCTGTCCGGCCTCTGCCGCCTGTATGGCCAGGTAGTTTTGAAACAACGGCCCGGCCCAGGCGAGATCTGCGTTCTTGCACCCTGCAGCGCGCAACCAGTCGGCCCACCATTGCCGGGAATTTTCATGCAACAGGGTGAAATTGCTGAGGTCGTCGGGTTTTTCAGGCGGGTTGTCCCGGATCAGGTCGGGCGCGCACACCGGAAACATGCGCGCCTCGCACAACAACTCCGCTTCAACTTCAGGCCAGTTGCCTGCGCCATAGCGAACTGCAATGTCGTCTTCGCCTGAATAGAAGTCCGAAATATATTCGCCTGGGCTGACATCCAGTTCGATATCCGGGTGGGCCGCATTGAACTTGCCCAGACGCGGCACCAGCCAGCGTGATGCAAAGGCACCGTCGGGCGCCACTGTCAGATGCGAGCTGTCGCCCTCGATCATCGCATCCCTTGTGGCTTCGGCAATGGCATCGAAGATCGGGGTCAGACGCGCAGCATAGCGCTTGCCTGCATCGGTGAGCACAACACCTCTGCCGGTACGTACAAACAGCGGTGTGCCAAGCCAGTCTTCCAGTTCACGCACATGGCGTGAGACGGCTGCATGGGTGACAAAAAGCTCGTCTGCCGCCTTTGTGAAGCTTTGCGCACGGGCGGCGGCTTCAAAGGCGCGGAGTTGATTCAATAGCGGGAGGCGGCGGCGCATGGCAGGACTTTATGAATTAAGTGTTACAATTGCTCACATATAATACGTGATATTTTCTTACATGTCAGGTCAGTATTTGCCGTTTGCGGTGCAGCATGCGTGAGCGCATATATAGCTCATCAAACATGGCCAACCAAACAAGGAGACAGGTTATGAGCTGGATTTTTGAAGCTTACGCAAACGTTTATGGCGCCGCTCTGTTCGGTGGCGAAGCATCGCGCGGCAATGCCGCATCTGACAAGGCCGGTGCCGAAGGCTGCCGCACCGCCGCTTATCTGGCGTCTTTGCGCTAATATAGCGAACCGTTAAGTCATGGCGTCCGTGCTCCTGGTTGATCAGGGCGCGGGCGCCTTTTTCATTGCCGCTTCCTCAAGACAGGTCTTGACAGCCTCGATGAATTCCAGCGCGACGCGTGAATGGTTCCCGTTGGAGCGGATAACGGCTGCCGCGGTTATTGTGGTTTTTGGATGGAACGGGCGCAGTTCGACGTTCAGGGACGATGCAAAGTGAGCCGAGTAGGGGTCTATGATCCCGACACCAATATCTGCATTGGCCAGCACACATGCGGTGTGGCAATAGCGGACTTCTGCACGCGGCGAATGAACCACACCGGCCTCGTGAAAAGCTCTGCGAATGGTGACGCCAATATTTGATTCCAGGCCGATGAAACTGTGTTCGCTGATGTCTGCCGGGGTAATGACGTCATTGGCGCACAGCGGATGGCCGGCGGGCATGACGCAAACCAGTTCGCTCTCACCCAGTTGAATGACCTCCAGATCACGGTGGTGTTCCAGACCAAGCACAAAGCCGATTTCCACCGCACCGGTCTCCACGGACTCAAGCACTGTTTCCAGTCTCCGGATATCATAGCGAACCGTGACACCTGGTCTTTCTTCCATGAAGTCGCGCAGCACCTCGGGCAGGGCGGAATGTCCCAGTGGTGGAGTTGCGGCCACCCGCAACCGGCCGGACTTGGTGGATCTGAGATCGCGAATTTCGCCTTCTATGTTTCGCAGCAGCGCAAACACGGGTTCCACTTCAGTGAGCAGCAGGCGGGCTTCCTCGGTCGGTTTCATTACCCTTCCGCTTCGATCGAACAGGGTAAATCCGACCTGTTTTTCAAACTTTTTGATCGCGGTTGAAACTGCAGGCTGGGATATGCCGAGTTCCTCGGCTGCATCAATTGTCGTCTGACAGCGCATGACCGCTTCAAAGACTTCAAGAAGACGCAGGTTCAGGTCGTTTTTACGATGAATTTTCAACTGGAACCGGCACCCAGAAGGACCGCGGTCAGGGCTTGGGCAACTGCCATCTGAACCGGATCAACAACCGGGACCGCCAGTGCCTGTTCTAGCGGCAGGCGGTGCCTGGTCATGCCGGCACACCCCAGCAGCAGCACATCGGCACCGTCTTCCCCGACCAGGTCACGCGCCACTTCCAGTACCCGTGGATATGCGTCGGCTTCTTCGGCGGCTGCCACACTCAGATGCAGCGGACGTTCGGCGGCAAGCCGGCTCTCCAGGCCGAGTTGGCGAATATAGCGCAGGTGGCGCTTGATGGATTGCGGGCCGAGCGCAATCACGCCGAAGCGTTCCCCGCGTGACAGGGCGGCCAGAATGCCGCTTTCCTGAATACCGAATACCGGTTTGCTGGTCGCCTCCCGGCACACGGTGATGCCGGGGTCGGAATAACATGCAATCACAAATGCATCGACGTCGTTGCGTTCAACGACAGTTCGGCGAAGCGGAAGTGTGACGCTTTCGACGTGTTCCTGGGTTTCAATGCCGAACGGTCCCTCAGACAGCGTGACGCATTCGATGTCGGGACCTCCTGGAAGGCGCAGAGGATCAAGCACCTCGGAAATTCCCTTCGTAACGTCATCATTGGAATTGGGGTTGATGACGAGAATACGTCCGCTTGCAGTCATGTGTTGTTCCTACAGTATCTCTGCGCCGAAATTGCTGGCCGGATTGAGTTCACCGGCAAGCTCGGTGGTGTATCCGGTTGTGTCAAACGGAGCGCGCTTGAGAAATTGTCCCTGACCCGGTTTGGCTTTCAGTTCACCGGCGTCGACAACATAGCGCCCTCTGCTCAACACCGTCACCGGCCAGCCGGTCACCTGCCATCCTTCAAACGGGGTATAGTCCATGTTGTCATGCATTGACTGCGCAGTCACCGTGCGGGTCTCATCGGGGTCCCAGATGGCGATGTCGGCGTCACTGCCAATGGCGATGGTACCCTTCTTCGGGTGAATGCCGAACAGCCGTGCTGCGTTAGTGGACGTCAGGGCGACAAAGGTGCTGAGGGAAATCCGGCCCTTCAACACGCCTTCAGAAAACAGAAGCGGCGCACGCATCTCTATGCCTGGCATGCCGTTGGCCACCTTGTTGAACGGCGGGTTAGGTCCCGATGACAGTTTGCCGGTTTCATCGAAGCGGTAGGGGGCGTGGTCAGACGAATACAAATGGAAGGTTCCCGCCTGCAGGTGCCGCCACAGCGCTTTTTGGGTTTGCGTGTTGCGCAAAGGGGGTGAGCAGCAGAACTTGGTGCCTTCCGGGTCCGGCCGGTCGAGATCGGATGCCTCAAGAAACAGATATTGCGGACATGTTTCACCGAATATCTTCTGTCCGTCCATGCGAGCCTGGGCGACCCGTCTTGCGCCTGCGTCTGTGGAGACGTGCACAATCAACAAGGGAGCATCTACAAACGATGCCAGGCTTATGCCGCGGTTGATCGCTTCTACCTCGGCGGCCTCGGGGTGACTGACGGCATGGTAGCGCGCCTGGGTATGTCCCTTGTCCACAAGCCTGCCCACCATCCACTTGATCATGGCATTGTTTTCAGCATGCACCATGGTGAGTGCACCGTGTTCGCGCGCTGTTACCAGAATGTCGAGCATCTGTTCGTCACTGACAATGAGTTTGTCATAGGTCATGAACACCTTGAACGAGGTGATGCCGGCGGCAAATGCTTCCGGCAGTTCTTCCTGGATGACTTTCTCGGTCGGGTCGGAAATGATCAGGTGATAGGAGTAATCGAGTACGGAATTCGGCGCTGCGCGGTCATCGTATATGCGCATGACATCGCGGACCGACTGACCCCGGTGCTGGGCTGCAAACGGGATGATGGTGGTGTTGCCGCCAAACGCGGCTGAAACGCTGCCCGTATAGTAGTCGTCAGACGTCATGGCACCGGTGGCTGATTCCTGGGCAATATGGCAATGGGACTCCACGCCGCCTGGAAGCACCAGTTTTCCGGTCGCATCAATGGTTTCGGCGGCTCCTTCAAGATTTTGGCCCAGCGCGGTGATGATACCGTCCTTGATGCCAACATCTGCTTCGAAAACATCCGATGCGGTGGCGACCTTGCCGCCGTGAATTATCAGGTCGTAATCTGTCATGGCACTCTCATTTCTCCAACGCCGGGTATGATCACCGGGCACACTGTCAAACAGATTTGCTGGCTGGATTCCAGTGCGGGAACCTGCCTGTCGTTCAATTCAGGGCTCATCACCAAGTTCCTCCATCCGTCGTTCCATCCGTGCGCTCAGAAAGCTTATATCATCATGGTCGGCCTGCGATAATCGTGGACCGGGTGCGCGGGTCGCAGCGCAGGCAATAGCACCGCGGCGACGCAGGATTTCCTTGCGAATTGCCAGCCCGGCGCCAAGCTGTTGTTCATGGCGCACCAGTGGCAGGTAGGCGTCAAAAATATCATTGGCCTTTTGCCGGTCGCCGTCGCGATAGAGATCAACCACGCTGACCAGCATTTCCGGATAGGCAAACCCGGTCATGGCACCGTCAGCGCCGCGCTCAAGCTCCATCGGCAGGAACAGGCCGCCATTGCCGGTCAGGATTGAGACACGGCGTGTGCCGGTATCCGTTTCCAGTTTGCGTACGGCGGTGAGTTTGTTGAGGCCCGGCCAGTCCTCATGCTTGAGCATGACGAGTTGGGGAAAGTCAGCCACCAGCTTGTTGAACAGTTGCGTCGAGATGTTGACACCTGTGGTCATCGGGAAATCCTGATAACAGACCGGAATGTCTGGGCCGAGCTTCTCAAAAACTTGCGCAAAATAAGTGTACAGCTTGTCTTCGGTCGTCAACCCGCCGGCGGGGGCAATCATCACGCCGGCGGCGCCGGTATCCATTGCGGCATTGCACAGCCGTATCATGTTGTCGAGCCCCGGGCTGGATACCCCGACGATGACCGGTACGCGGCCTGCTACCCGGTTCAGCATGTGCTCAAGGAAGATTATCGACTCGTCCGGTGCCAGTTTCGGGGCTTCGCCCATCATTCCCAATATGGTCATGCCGGTTACACCCTTTTCGAGATAGAACTCGACCAGGCTGTCGGCGCTTGCGATATCCAGTTCGCCGGTATCGGTGAAAGGTGTTGCGGAGATGATGTAAACACCGCGCGCGTCTTCAGTCAGTTTTTCCGTCATGTTTTTCCTGTCGGTGATGTGTGGGTCGAGGTGTTGGTTTGAGTTTGTGAGGTGTCGGTAAATCCGTCCGGCCACGTTGGTACCGTGAGCTCAAACCGGTCGTCAGTATGACAATAGGTGTTGGCGACCAGACGCCCGACAGGCTCATAGGCCTGCATGTCGAAGTAAAGTGTTTCCGGGTCGACCAGGCCATCACGCGCGCTCAGCGCCACGATCTCGCCGATTGCCAGATGTCTTGTGGGGGTGATCTGCCGGATTTCCCATGTCCGGCACTCAAGGGCGACCGGAGCTTCGGTTATGCGCGGAGTCTTGATGTGTCTGGAACTGGAAACGGAGAGGCCGGCTGCTTCAATCTCGCTGACGTCGGCGGGGAACCTGGCGGCACAGACCGCCATGGCCTCTGCAAGTTGGCGATCCACCAGATTGATCACGAACTCTCCGTTGTCCAGAATATGCCGCGTGGTGTGCTTGATCGAACCGTCCGGCGCATGTTGCAGGCCCAGTATCGCCAAGGCCGGATCTTCCGAGAACACATTGAAGAAGCTGAATGGTGCGGCATTTACAGCGCCATCAGGTGTCAGTGTCGAGACCAGTGCTATTGGGCGCGGTACCACCGCAGCGGTCAGAAGCTTGTATCTCTGATGCGGCGTTATTTTCTCAAAATCTATCAGCATGGGTCTACTTCGCCGGAACTTTGACACCGGTCTGCGATGTGATCAGGCCATAGTGTTCAATGCGACGGTGACGGGCAAAATCAAATATGGTCTGCTTGCCGAAATTGCACGCATCCAGATCACAGGCATGCACGATCATCTCGTCATCTTCGGTTTGCGTTTCAGCAACGATCTTGCCGTTGGGATCAACGATCACGCTGCCTGCTGTCAGAGGATGTCCATCTTCAACACCTGCCTTTGCTGTTGCGACAACCCAGGTCGAGTTCTGGTAGGCGCCGGATTGGACGCAAAGGCGGTGATGGAACAGGCGGTCTTCGAGGCCCTCATTTGGTCTTTGCGAATTTACGGACGGCGTATTGAAACCAAGCATGACCATTTCAACGCCCTGCAGTCCCATAACCCGGTAAACTTCAGGCCAGCGCCGGTCATTGCAGATGCACATGCCCATGATGCCGCCTTGCGAATGCCAGACGGGGAAGCCGAGATCGCCTGGTTCAAAGTAACGCTTTTCCAGATGCTGAAAGGCCCGCTCGGTGTCATATTCATCGTGGCCGGGCAGGTGAACCTTGCGATACTTGCCGATGATCGAGCCGTCGGGTGATGTCAGAATGGCCGTATTGAAATGCTGTCCCTGTGGGGTGATCTCCGCGTAACCGACATACATGCCGATACCGTATTCACGGGCGCGCTCGAAAAGCGGCGCGGTATCAG
>JABDRA010000173.1 GCA_013041995.1 Anderseniella sp.
GCATCAAGCAGACGCGTGGTGTGCTGGCTGCCGAAGGCTTGTCTGACGCGTCAACGGAACAGTTGCGCGCCAACCTGTCCAACGACACAACAGAGATACGCCAGCGAGTGGCGGCTAAACAGAATCCGGACAAGCAGGCGGCACTGGACCCCGATGACGCCGGGAAAGCTGACAATCTCCCCGAAGCCAAGCCTGGCAAGATGACAGTTGGCGACCTGACCGGAGACAACCGCCCGGCCAGCGACCTGACCACCAATGCGCTGGAGCGCCGCATAGACGCCAATCGGCGTGCGCTTACCCTGAAGGACCTGTCCGGAGACGAACAGAGCCAGATCAGGGCGCGGCTTGAAGAAGACCGTGATGAACTCAGCCAACGCCTTGTTGACAGACGCAAGCGGCGCAAGAAGGGCCTGAGCACAGGAGAGGCCATTGCAATTGGTGCCGGGGTGGGCCTGGTCGCCGGTGTGCTTATCGCATCGCGCCCGACCATTACCGCAGCCGAAGCCTATGACGAGGAACTCGAAGACTGGTTAATCTCACCGCCGCTGGTCGAGGTAGAGGCACGGTATCGCATAGAAGATTTCGTGGAACAGCCCAGGCTTCGCTATTCAGTTCCCGGTGTCGAAGTTGACACCATCCGGTTTGGTTTCGGTGAAGGTTTCCTGCGCACCGAAGAAGTGCCCAAGCTGGACCGGATCGGTGCCATTATCGAACGCATTGTCGCCGGCAATCCCAATGAAGTGTACCTGATCGAAGGGCATACCGATGCCGTTGGCAGCAGCGAGGCAAATCGGGTGCTGTCGACCGAAAGGGCCGAGGCAGTCAAAAAGGCACTGCTGGAATATTTCGAGATTGGCGAAGACAACCTGTCCACTGTCGGACGCGGCGAGGCATATCTGAAGATTCCTACCCAGGAAGCTGAAGCCGAAAATCGCAGGGTGACCCTGCGCCGTATCACGCCGCTGCTCGCCAACCGTAACTAGTAACGCGCGACAAGCAACAGAGCCTGGACCCCTGCTCACACTTTGCCGGGGCCCAGGCTTGCCAAATTCACCGTGCCTGAAGCACGTGCATGCCGATCATACCGGTGGCCAGACCCACAGGATCATCGGCACACCGACCAGGGCGATCACGACCTGTAGCGGCAAGCCCACCAGGGCATAATCCTGAAAGCGATATCCACCTGGGCCCATTACCAGCGTGTTGGACTGGTGCCCGATCGGTGTCAGGTAGGGAGAAGCCGCTCCCACTGCAGCGGCCATCAGGAATGTATCAGGGTTTGCATTCAGGCCCGACGCGATCCCCATGGCTATCGGGGCCATCAGGATAGCTGTGGGTGTGTTGTGCACGAAGTCGGACATCCACATCGACACCACCAGTATCATGGCCACGATTGTCCACATCGGCATGCCAACAGTAGCGCCCAGCAAGGCATCTGCGATAAGTCCAGTACCTCCGGTTGTCTGCAGGGCCTCCCCAACGGGGATCAATGTTGCCAGCAGCAAAATTACCGGCCATTCGATACTGGCATACACTTCATTCAAGGAAATCGTGTTGCTCAGTACCATCAGCAAGACAGCGCCCACAAACGCAACGGGCACGCTGATCAACCCGAAGGCGGCAGCAGCGATTGCGCCGGCAAAAATCCCGGTCGGCATCCAGATATTGCTTGCTATGACAGGCTCGCTGATGACCCGGTCAGCCAACCGCAGACAGCCCAGTGTCTTCAGGGCCTCAGCCATAATTGCCGTTTCACCCTGAAACAAAAGCACGTCGCCGGTCTTGAAGCGGATGTTTTTCAACCTTGCAGTGGGCTGGCGGCCGTGGCGGGCAACGGCCAGCAAATTGATGCCCAACCTGTCATGAATCCGGTATTGCCGCATGGACTTGCCTTCAATTGGCGAGTTGGGCAAAACGATAGCTTCAATGACTTCGACGTCTTCCGACATCAGGTCCTTGTCACCCTCGACCTGATGCCCGAGTGCACCAAGCTGTACATCGTCGGCCAATGGCGCAATCAGGCCCGGGTCGCCCTGCAAGATAAGTATGTCATCAGCGCGTATTTTCTCAATGGCGCGCGGCGCCAGGCGTCGAATACCCTTGCGAATAATGGCAAGCACGGAGACTTCACGCTCGAACATCACTTCAAGCTCACGAACCCGCATGCCGACGAGTGGTGAAGCGGCTGGAACGTTTGACTCGAGCGTGTACCGCTCGACGTGAAACTGATCTGTGTCATCATCTTCAATCAAAATCCGCTCCGGCAACAGCCGCCAGCCTATGGTGATCAGGTACACAAGCCCGGCGATCGCGACCGCAAGGCCTACCGGGGCAAAGTCGAACATGGCAAAAGGCTTGCCGATCTGGCTCTCCCGATACCCTGAAATGACAATGTTCGGCGGTGTCCCGATAAGCGTGACCAGCCCGCCCAGCAGGCTGGCGAATGACAAAGGGATCAACACGAGGGAGGGAGACCTGCCCGCCTCATATGCGTTTCGCAGCGCAACCGGCAACATCAGGGCCAGGGCACCAACATTGTTCATCACCGTGGACAGTGCTGCCGCGATGGTGCTGCCGGCGGCGACCTGCAGTGTCGGGGATCCGCGTGAACCGGCCAGCAATGCGACAAGCTGGTCAACCAGCCCACTGTTCTGCAGTGCCTTGGAGATCACAAGTACGGCAGCAACGGTAATCACCGCAGGATGCCCGAAACCGGCAAAAGCATGATCGGAAGGCACGACTCCTGAAAGCACCCCGACCAGCAACGCCATAAGGCCAACCACGTCGTAGCGGATACGGTTCCAGATGAACATCACCATGGCAAACACGATGATGCAAAAGACGACTGTCTGATCGAGTGTCATTCGGTTTACCCTGTAAGCAGCGGCAACATGGACGTTGCCAGACTCAGCACCAGAAAGAAGCCACACATGTCCGTCGCAGTTGTCAGCATGGGACCGGAGGCAACTGCTGGATCGATATTGAACCGTTTCATGACAAGTGGCACAAGCCCTCCGATCGAGACGGCAACCAGCGTGTTCAGCGCAAGCGCCAGACCCACAACCAGACCGATCCAGGGATTTCCCTTCCAGGCCCATGCGGCACAGCCAAGCAGGATACCAAGCGCGCTGCCGTTTATAAGTCCTACCGAGATTTCCTTGAACCATACCCGCATTACATCGGTTGGCCGGGCGACACCCAATGTCAGTTCGCGCATCGACACGGCAACGGCCTGATTGCCGGTGCAACCTGACATGTCGGAGACAATCGGCAGGAACACGGCCAACGCAATGACGGCAGCAAGGGTGTCTTCGTAAAACGCGATGACGCTGGCAGCCACGATGTTCAGTCCGATATTGATTGTGAGCCAGGACAGGCGCCGTTTCGCTCTGAACCAGGTCGGCATTGAGCGCAATTCGTCGCCGACCACGCCTTTCGATTTCAGCGCGTCCAGTTCCGATCGCTCAAGGCTCGCATCCGCAATTGCCTGGCGCGACACAACGC
>JABDRA010000179.1 GCA_013041995.1 Anderseniella sp.
GTGCGAGGGAGCGCGGCCTGATTGGCGGAGCTTTTTTCATGGTGTGCCGGGAGGGGGGTACCGGCAGGTCATGGGGCCCGTTCTTCCAGTCCGGCGTATGTTTTGGTTCTTGTAGCTTCAGAATGCCCGGATACGTTTGCAGGGGATCGGGGGGTAAACTTTGCTTCGTGTTCTTGTTGTTCAACGCCTTTTTGTTGATGAGCAACCTAGGCGGATATTGAGCCGGTGAATGTGCAATTCATCACATTGCGAAAATGAACATTTTTCGCCAATTCTATTCGGTGTTGTGATTGTTTCGGTTTGAACCGAAACATGGATGGCATGCCGAAGTTCAGAATTTTCAGGCGATGGCGACAATTTCGACTTTGCGGACTCAATCCGAAGGAGCGCCGTATGCACCATAGACCTCTGCGGCGGTCATGGTTTCCGTCTTGTCGGCCAATGTATAGAAGGGCGGTTTCCTATCGATGAAAACCTGCAGGGACAGCCGCAATCCTGACTGATCGTCAAAAAGCCCCGCGGCTATCTGGAATTCGTGACTATCGATGATGTGGTAAAACAGGTTTGACCCGCATTTGTTGCAGAAGCCCCGTTCAGCCCAGTCGGATGACCGTATTTTCGTAATGCTGTCCTCGCCCTCAAAGGCAACGTTTTCGCACGATACCTCGAAGAATGGCCCCGATGACCAGCGGCGGCACATATCGCAATGGCAGGCACCTACTTTGGGTTCATTCACAGTGCCGGCAATTCTCACCGCACCACACAGACATCTCCCGGTTAGCTTCACTTTCGGTGCCATAACCCGCCTCCTCCCAATTGGTACAAGCGTTGCCGTTAGCCAAGTTATCTCGGCCAACCCAACACCGCCTTGATATTGATCATCATTCCAATTTGGAGACGCTGGAAATCGACCGGGTGAATGCCAATCTTTCAACGTGGATTGCCCGCAGAAAACAATACCGGCAGATTTGATATAAATCATATTCATTAATATGAATGTGTGATCTTCTCTCTCCATGATGCTGCGTGCCGGTGAGCACAAGCGACAACATGGAGATGCCAAATGAGCAGACTGAAACCGATACTGATTGCCGCATTCGCATTGCTTGTGCTGATGATACCGGTGGCGAGTGCGCAGCAAGGCGCTGATACGAAAACCCGTGGGCTGTTCGTCAACTTGACGACTGACGATACCTGGTCTGCGGCAAAGGCGATCAGCTTCGCCCATCAAAAAGCGTTGAAGAATGGCCACAAGCCTGTCGCCATCTGGCTGAATGTCAGAGCTGTCTATCTGGCGGATAAAAAGCGGCCGTCGCATGTGCATGGCATGATGCGCGAAAGCGGCAAATCTGTGCAGGAAATGCTGAAGGACTTCATGGCCGATGGCGGCAAGGTCATCATGTGCAGTGCGTGTTCCAAGGCCAGCGGACTGAAGGCTGCAGATTATATCGACGGCGTCGAGATGGGCACCTGGCCCATGGTCGAGAGCATCCTGTTTGACCCCAATGTGACGACGCTGGCCTGGTAACAGGCTGCCGTGAGAATTTGAAATCAACAGGCGGGACAATTTCCCCGCCACATTGTTAAGGAGGTTCAAATGATACTAAACTGGAAACTGGGAGGCTTGGCGCTGGGACTTGTGTTCTTCGCCGCGGTATTTCTGGTCAAACCCATCGGGGTATCCACCCAATTCGTGATCCTTGACGGCATCTTGTGGGATGCAGTCAACCCGGAAGTGGTAACGCAAACCACTGATGGTGCATACACGTCCACCAATGCCTATCTGGCAAAGTCCGGCGGCAAATACGCCAAGTCGGTTGCCAATCCATTGAACTACTCTTTCGTGTTTGTGCTGGCGATGATGCTGGGTGCCTTTGCCTCATCTTTCCTGCGCACGGGCGTGCCTGCGAATGAGAAGACCATGCCGGCCATCTGGCGCACCAATTATGGCGACAGCACTTTAAAGCGTTTCGTCGTTGCGTTCGCAAGCGGGTTTGTCGTGCTGTATGGCGCACGCCTCGCCGGCGGCTGCACGTCCGGGCACATGATGTCAGGCATGATGCAGACTGCAATCTCCGGCTACATATTCGCAGCTGGTGCTTTTGCCGCTGCTGTCCCCACAGCCATTTTGATGTTCAAGAAGGAGGCCTAAGCCATGAGTACCATTTTTCTCGCAATCATTATCGGCGCTTCATTCGGCGTTGTGCTGGACAGGGTTGGCGCAACCAACCCGAACTATATCGGCAAGATGCTCAACCTGACCAATCTGCACCTGGCAAAGACAATATTGCTGGCCATTGGCGTTGGGTCTGTCCTGATGTTCGGCGGCCAGAAGGCCGGGCTGGTGGATGTCGGGCACATGTCGGTGAAAACAGCCTACACGGGCGTCTTCATAGGTGGTCTCCTGCTGGGCGTTGGCTGGGCGGCATCCGGCTACTGTCCGGGCACAGGCTTGGCCGCGGCAGCATCAGGTCGCCGTGATGCACTGGTATATGCCGCCGGTGGCCTTGTTGGCGCCGCGGCCTATATGGTCACCTACCCGATATGGAAAAGTGCCGGCGTTCTCTCCGGCAACGCGTTGACGTTGGGCGCCGTGCCCGGTGCCGAATATGATGCGCTACTGCCGGGTATATCCGGTGATCTGGCTGGCATTCTGGTCGGTGTTGCGCTGATCGTGACGGCATTCATGCTGCCGGACCGGATCATTTCCAGGCAGATAACGGCACCTGCTGAGTGAAGTGCGGCGAGCTGGAGCGAATTGGCAATACTGTCCTGATCTGAAAAAGCAAAAACCGCGCTCCGGGTCGCTGTAACGGCAGGGTGAACCGTGTTGCGAGGGAGCGCGGCCTGATTGGCGGGGCTTTTTCATGGTGTGCCGGGAGGGGTATACCGGCAGGTCATGGAGCCCCATTCTTCCAGTCCGGCGTATGTTTTGGTTCTTGTCGCTTCAGAATGCCCGGATACGTATGCAGGGGATCGGGGGGCAAACTTTGCTTCGTGTTCTTGTTGTTCAACGCCTTGTTGTTGATGAGCAACCTAGGCGGGAATTGAGCCCGTGAATGTGCAATTCATCACATGGCGAAAATGACGTTATTCAGAATGCCCGCCAAGGGGCGGATCAGATATGCGACGCAGACGCAGGTGAGACAACAACACCTCAATCGGCACATGACAACTCACCCGACAATCGCTAAACACCCCGCATGCTTCATATCAATGCACTGACATACCGCGTCGAGGGACGACTGTTGATCGACAACGCCACTGTTGCCCTGCCCGCCGGCCATACAGTCGGCTTCGTCGGGCGCAACGGCACCGGCAAGTCGACCTTGCTGAAGCTGATCCTCGGGCTGATACCGGCGGAATCCGGCTCCTGCACGGTGCCGCGCAATGCCCGCATCGGTACGGTTGCGCAGGAAGCTCCGAGCGGGTCTGAAACACTGATCGAAGTGGTACTGGAAGCCGACAAGGAACGTGCCAACCTGCTGGCCGAGGCAGACACGGCGACAGATCCGAACCGGATTGCTGAAATCCAGATGCGCCTGGCGGACATTGATGCCCATTCCGCGCCTGCACGCGCCGCCAGCATTCTGGCTGGCCTCGGCTTCAATG
>JABDRA010000184.1 GCA_013041995.1 Anderseniella sp.
GAATGAACGGGCCCGTTCACTGGACGAGCTGTTAGTGGAATGGAGTGTTTATCATTGCGATTTTACTCCTTCAAATCTGATCGTCAGTCACAACGGGACTGTAGTTCGTGGAATTGATTTTGGTAAGGCATCAGAGCTCGCGCCAGTTTCGCTTGATCTGGCAAGTTTTATTGCGCGCGCCTGCGACACACGCACCGGTCTGGTGTTTGCCGGAGCCCGCGCAGATGATCCCCGGTTATCAGCAACAATTGTAGCGATGCTGGATGAGTACAGCCCTCAGTTGTCCGATGCGGATAGAGATTGGATAATGTGGTGTGTGTTGTACTGGTCGGTTCACAGAATTGTTGTTTATTACAAAACCAGCGAAGCAACTGTTGGTTGGAACATTCTGCGGCGCATGAATTCACATTTGAAGGAGCGGAAGAACCGGCACCTGGTTCAAGTCGCCTGTGGTCTTCTTTAGACGCAGTTTTCGAGAAGATGCCGGGCTCGCATTACCTGTTACACCTCAGAGTCTAGAATCTGTCGATCAACGTGATCCCGACGTCTTCGTGATTGTCCATCTTCGCCAGTGCAGCCCCGGCGTCTTCAAGCGCAATTCGGGTCTTGACCAGTTTCGCGATATCAAGGCGGCCTGCGGAAATCATCTCGAACAGGGCGGGAAACCGCAGCGCCGGCAGACCACGTGATCCCATGATCACCAGTTGCCGGTAGTAGACGGTCTCCAGCAGCGGGATTTCGGGGTTGGCATGTTCGTCCAGAGGTTGCCCGATCTGGACATGACGTCCCAGTTTCTTCAGGCACCGCAGTGAATTGTGAAAGGTGTCGGTGATACCAAGCGCTTCAATCGAGGCGTCGGCGCCGCCGTTGGTCAGGTCACGTATGGCCTCACCGACATCATTGGTTCTGGCGGCGTTTATGGTGTGCGTGGCGCCTACCTGTTTCGCGAGTTCAAGCTTTTCGTCAATGATATCGACCGCGATAACAGTGGCGCCAACGGCGGCCCCTATCATGATCGACGACAAACCGACACCGCCGCACCCGTGCACTGCCAAAGCCTCGCCAGGCTTTACAGCCGCCTTGTCGACGACCGCGGAAAATGATGTTGTTGTCCGGCAGCCAAGGGCGGCTGCGACCTCATCGGAAATGTTGTCGGGAAGTTTCAGAACATTGGCATCAGCCAGCGGGATTGCCACCCGTTCGGCAAATGCGCCCCACCCGTTGAAACCCACAACGTACTGATCATCACAGATGGTCAGGTTGCCGGCCCGGCAGCACGAACATTCACCGCATCCGAGGATGACCGGGACCGTAACGCGATCACCCTTGCGGAATTGCCTGCAATCTGGCCCGGCATCGACGACTATCCCGGCCAGTTCATGACCTGGAACATGGGGGAGTTTTATGACGTGGTTGGTACCTTTCCAACCGTGCCAGTCTGACCGGCACACACCACAGGCCTTGACCTCAATCACCACGCCATCGGCCGGCGTGTCCGGTTCGGCGACTTCGGTAATTTCCAGCGGTCGTGAGAATTCTGTAATCAGTGCGGCTTTCATGGCCATCAAGATAGAAGCTGGATAATCAACAAGCCAGCAGAAACGGGCGAAGAGTACCGCACTCAAGTCAAAGCAGATCTTGAGGCATGAAAATCTGCTTGAAGAGGTGTTAGCATGATGTCCCGTAAAGCAATTTGAGGATGTTTGTTCATGACACAGTTTAACGGATCATGCCTGTGCGGTGCGGTGACCTATGAGGCTGATTGCGAAATACAGCGCATCGTCAACTGCCATTGCACTGACTGCCAGAAGGCAACCGGTTCGGTGCATACAACAATGGTTTTCGTGCCGCAGGACGGTGTGACCATCAAAGGTTACCCGTCCAGCTACACCCATACCGCAGATAGCGGGTCAGCCATGACCAAGCGGTTTTGCTCATCATGCGGGACACAGTTGTTTTCAATCAATTCGCGCCGCGCCGGGGCTATCGGCATTCGGGCCGGAACCATCTCGCAAAAGCACCTTGTAACGCCACAACTGAACATCTTCTGCGACAGCGCCGTGCCGTCCACACCGATGGACGACAAGTTGCCGAAACATCGCAAGATGCCGGGGTAGGGGTCAAAACAGTTTAGAACTAAAGCGCGTTGCATTTATTCGGCCTCATATCCTGCTGCTTTGAAGAAGTTTCTGCATTCGGCAGGTGTATAGAGTTGGCATATGTCGCCAAGTGCTTCACAGATTGCTTCAAAGTTACGAGCTGCGTGCTTTCTCAAGAGTGTTTTAAGTTTTGAGTATGCCAATTCGATTGGGTTCAGATC
>JABDRA010000190.1 GCA_013041995.1 Anderseniella sp.
TTCCACGACGGCTGCAGTTTGCATGAATGTCTGAGGGCGATTGATTGCCTTTTGAACACGCTCGTCAAAGTCCTGAACACCTATGCTGGCGCGGGTAACGCCAAATGCCTGGTAGGCTTCAAACTCCTCGCCCGACAAATCCGAAGGGTCAATCTCGATACTGATCTCAGTGTTTTCGTGCAGTCGAAAATGAGTGTCGATAGTGCTGCGCAGGGTTTCAAGATCATCGCGCCTGAGCATGCTGGGAGATCCTCCGCCCAGATGCACCCGATTGAGCACAGGTAAAAACCCGATGGCTTCCCGAAGAAGGGCGATTTCCTTCTTCACGGCAGACAGATAAGGCGGAATCGGATCATAGCGGTTGATCTGTCTGGTATGGCACCCGCAGAACCAGCACATCCGGTCACAGAAAGGGATATGGATATACAGCGACAAGCCGTCGTTTTCCGGCAGTTGACCAAGCCAGTTCCGGTAATCTGCCTCGCCGACACCATCATGAAAGTGTGGCGCGGTCGGATAGCTGGTATAGCGCGGTACCGGCACACTCAAACGGCTGACAATATCTGCCTCGCTGACATTTTTCATTTAATGCCCTTTCCTTGTGGTGGCAGTAGACCCGAGGTGTCGGTTATCAACCTTGACTTGGATCAACGCCGCACCAACATGCAGTGCAGATGGCTGGACACGGCAAACCTGACTTCCGCCGTATTCCGCGATACAGTCTGCCCGACCACCAAACCCCGTTTCCCAAAGGCCCCCTGCCCCATGCTCAGACAAATCATGCCTCGACCTGCGATCATTCTCGCTTTTGCCGGTGTCGTTTCCGCCGCTGCATTGCTCGCCTCACCCGCGTTTGCTCAATCCACACCGCAAGTTGCGCAACGCACACTGTCGCTGACCGGACAGGGCGAGGTGAAATCGGCTCCTGACATCGCGGTGATTTCTGCCGGTGTTGTGTCAGAAGCCAAAACTGCCCGTGAAGCGCTGACGCTGAACAATGAAGCCATGGCGAGCGTGCTGCAAACCATCGAGGCGGCAGGCGTTGCCAGCAAGGACATTCAGACCTCCAGTTTTTCCGTGCAGCCCAAATACAAGTATACAAAACGCGCAAGTAGCGGCGAACAGGAACCGCCGCGCATTACCGGCTACACGGTGTCCAACTCGGTCACGGTGATCGCACGTGATCTGGCAAAGTTGGGTCCGGTGCTCGATGCAGTTGTGTCGTCAGGTGTCAATCAGATGAACGGCTTGAGTTTTTCCATTGCCGAACCTGAGCCTTTGCGCAACGAGGCGCGCAAAATGGCTGTAGCCGAAGCCAGGACACGAGCTGAAATGTATGCCGAGGCTGCCGGTGTGTCGCTCGGCAAGATCCTGTCGATATCCGAGGCCGGCGGACAGCGCCCACCGCAACCTGAATATCGGCGCGCAGCACTTCAATCCGCCGCTGCCGACGCCGTTCCCATTGCGCAAGGCCAGCAGTCGATACAAATGCAGGTAAACATCGTGTGGGAGATTGAGTAATCAGGCTCGGCAAACATAAAGGTCAGGATCTGTTCTGATAGTGTTTCAATGTCTCTGCCGCGGTGGCAAGGTCAACATCCAGCAACCTCAGGTAGGTGCGTTTCCAACCGGGTAACGCGCCTGCAAAATAAGCCGAGCGGGACAGATCCCACCAGGCATTGCGCGTCAGCTCGGTTTCACCCACATTGCGGATCGACAGGCCCGAACCGGGAAAGAACGTAAACTCCCGAAAGTAAATCCTGCCTGCGTGGCAAAACAGATCAACCCTGACATAGTCGATGCCTGCCGCCAGGCGTTCAGCTATGTCCACCAGCTTATGGTGGATTGGTTCAAACTGCGGTTCATAATCACTCGAGTAATCTTCCCATACGGTATCGGTCCTCGAGAGGTCCGGGTTTAAAGATACATGGGTTTTATCACCAAACCGGTCATGGATCAGAGTCATCGTCAGCACCCCGCCTCCAAAGGTGTGAATATTAAAATCATCGGGGACACGACCGCTCGGTTCCACGAAAAGTTCCTCGGCGTAGAACTTCTGCTTGACCATGGCATAGGACCATTCACCGATGCGGTGGCCATAGACAAAGCGCATCTTGGGTTTGAAGTAGTCGACCACATCAGCCTTGCTGAGCTGGTTCGGTGACCAGTTGAACAGGTTCCATCCGCTGCCCCTGTTGGTCTTGATCACACATGGCCTGGCCAATATGTCGGGTGGAAGGTCATCCGGCGTATCACCAACCCACAAGACTTGCGGCGTTGCCAGTCCAGGTGCCCCGGCCTGAGCGATGGCGCGCGCTGCCAGCTTGTCGGTCATGGGACCAAAGCGCTGGTCGCGGTCATGGATCTTTCGCCACAGCAGCTTCTCGTTGAACGAGCGCGGGAAAGCAGCATTGGGGATCTGTCTAAATATCGCCCAGTACCTGATCAACAGATGCGGGTACCTGAACCAGGCATACAGGTTCAGAACAAGACACAAGCCAAGCCTGGACAATTTATCCATAATCGCAGGGAGCGCACTCAGCGGATCGGTGGCGCGTACATCAGGCCGCCATCAGTCCACAGCCGGTTGAGTTGACGATCGATCTTCACCTTGGACTCCGCGCCCAGATTGCGGCGATAGATTTCCTCGTAATTGCCAACCTGCTTGATTGCCCGGTAGGCCCAATTCTTGTCCAGGCCCAGTGCTTCGCCAAAACTGCCTTCAACTCCCAACAACCTGCGGATTTCCGGTGAATTCGACTGCCGCATCTCGTCCACATTAGCCTGCGAAACACCGAGTTCTTCAGCATTCACCAGCGCGAAATGCACCCATTTGACGATGTTGAACCACTGGTCGTCGCCTTGCCGCACAGCCAGCGACAGGGGTTCTTTGGAAATGACGTCCGGCAACGCCATATGCTCATCCGGATTACTCATCTTGAGCCGATTGGCATAGACGCCGGAGACATCCGAGGTGTAGACATCACATCGCCCGGTATCGTAGGCCGCAAGCACTTCATCGACAGCCTCGAACGAGACGATCTCGTACTTCATCTGGTTTGTTCTGAAGAAATCCGCCAGGTTCAGTTCGGTGGTGGTTCCTGTTGTGGTGCACACACTGCTGCCGGCAAGCTCAAGCGCGGATGAAATGCCCAGAGACTTGCGCACCAGAAAACCCTGACCATCATAGAAATTTGTGGCCGCAAAGACGAGGCCAAGGCTTGTATCGCGCGTCATCGTCCAGGTACTGCGCCGTGACAACAGCTCGACTTCACCTGATTGCAGGGCAGTAAAGCGGGACTTTGCATTTAGCGGGTTGAAGTTGACCTTTTCTGCCGAGCCCAATGCGGCGGCAGCGACGGCGCGGCAATAATCGACATCAAATCCGGACCAGTGCTTGGCTTCGTCGGCGGTGGAAAACCCGATAGTACCGGGGTGAATGCCACACTCGAGCTTACCGCGCTGCTTGATGATTTCCAGGGTTTGAGCCACAGCCTGACTGCCCAGAAAACTCATGGCCAACAGCGCAAATACCAACCCCGAAAACCGGCCGGGATTTGCCCCCTTCACACCGCATGAATGTTTAAACATGGTACCGTCCTCTTTCTGAATCTAAAACTGGCAGGAGTAGACAAATCTCCACTGACAGCGTCAACCACCTAAAGCGTGTTGCGGTTTTTGTGATTCAAGATTC
>JABDRA010000191.1 GCA_013041995.1 Anderseniella sp.
GTGCCTTCCGGGGCCGTTTCGGCGATCTGCACGGCAATGGCGAATGTCGAGCCGCCGGAGACACCGGTGAAGATGCCTTCCTGCTGCGCCAGCTTGCGTGACCATTCCATGCCTGTAGGCCCGGCAACCGGGATCAGGTCATCATAGTATTTGCCGTCAATGGCCTCCTGCAGCACCAGGGGAATAAAATCCGGTGTCCAGCCCTGGATCGGGTGCGGTTCAAAGGCCGGATGGCTGTGTGCCGGTTGGCCGGTTTCATTGCGCCCCTGTACCGTACCGGAACCGATGAGCTGGGCATTGGCAGGCTCGGACAGGATGATCTTGGTATCGGGGCGTTCCTTGCGCAGGACCCGGCCCATGCCGGTAACTGTCCCGCCGGTACCATAGCCGGTCACAACATAGTCCAGCCGGTCACCGTCAAAGTCCGCCATGATTTCGCGCGCTGTTGTGTTCTCATGAATCTTTGCATTGGCGTCTGTTTCAAACTGGCTTGCCAGAAACCACCCGTTTGCGTCGGCCAGTTCCACCGCCTTGTTGTACATGCCAAAGCCTTTTTCAGCCTTCGGTGTCAGTATCACCTTGGCACCGAGAAACCGCATTAGCTTGCGCCGCTCAATCGAAAAGCTCTCCGCCATTGTAACCACCAGCGGATAGCCCTTGGCAGCACACACCATGGCCAGGCCGATACCTGTGTTGCCGCTGGTTGCCTCGACAACAGTCTGGCCCGGCTTCAAGGCGCCGGAGCGTTCCGCTTCTTCAATGATCGACACCGCGAGGCGGTCCTTTACCGACGCTGCCGGGTTGAACGCTTCGGCCTTTACATAGAGCCTGACACCCTTGGGAGCGAGCCGGTTGATACGTATGCAGGGCGTGTCGCCGATCGTGTCCAGTATGCTGTCATACAGTTGGCCGCGGCCCTTAGTGGTGCGTGATGATGTCATGGATTGGATCTCTCAAAACGGGGTTTGGGAATTATCTTTGACGGTAATCCTAACAGCCTTGCCTTGTAAGGCCAATGTGGAAACGTCAAACGCATCAGGAGGTTGCAATCGGCCCGTTTGCAAGTTTCCGGTGTTTCGCTTAAGGCTTCAGGCTCTCATCCTTGTTGTCAACGCCGGACCGCGCGCATGCTGAACATCCTGGGCCTGATATTGCCGCTGTTCGGGCTGATCGTGATCGGCTTCGTGACCGCGCGCATTACCCGGCAACCGCTCGAAGCGGCTGGTTGGCTCAACACGTTCATCATTTACATCGCGCTGCCGGCCTTGTTCTTCAAGTTGTTGTCCAAGACGCCGGTTGACCAACTGGCGAGTTGGGAGTTCATTGCGTCCAATATCCTGGTGACCTACGGAATATTCATTTTCACTTTTCTGCTGGGCCTCATCGCAAGCCGCGGCAACATTGCCGAGGGTACCATACAGGGGCTGGCGGGTGCCTACGGCAATATCGGCTATATGGGACCGGCAATTGCCATTCTGGCACTGGGTGAAAAGGCGGCCATTCCGGTTGCGATCATTTTCTGTTTTGAAAACATCCTGCATTTCGCCCTTGCGCCAGCGCTGATTGCGGTGTCCGGCAAGCAGAAGCAGTCGGTGGCCCGCCTGATTATCGATGTTGTACGAAAGATACTGTTTCACCCGTTCATCATCGCAACGGCGGTCGGTGTCGGATTTGCCATACTGGAGTGGCCGGCACCTGAACCTTTACAACGCCTGATTGATTATCTGGCACAGGCCGCAGCCCCATGTGCGCTGTTTGCGATGGGGGTTACACTGGCCCTGCGCCCGCTGAAGCGGATACCGCTGGCCCTGGGCTATATTGTGCCCATCAAGCTGATTGTGCATCCCGCTGCCATGTATTTCGTGCTGAGCTATGTCGGCAATTTTGACCCGGTATGGGTATTTGCGGCGGTGTTGCTGGCATCACTGCCGACGGCGACCAACGTGTTTGTCATGGCGCAGCAATATGGTGTCTGGGTTGAGCGGGCCACCGCCTGCGTCCTGGTCACGACCGCGGTCTCGGTGCTGACTGTTTCAG
>JABDRA010000193.1 GCA_013041995.1 Anderseniella sp.
GTGCAACAGTGCTGGCGCTTGGCGTCTTTATCGCGGCACCGGTTTCGTCTCACGCGGCATCTGAGCAACAAAAAGCCCTGGTAGAGCAGTCGAAGGCACTGGTGCCGACAGGGCCGTGGCCTGCCGGTGACCAGAAGGGCATGTCCAATACACTGGGCGCAGGGACGTGGCTCAGGTGTTCCGCTCATATGGCCAATACGAGTTCCAAAGTCTACGAGCTCAATCATGTGCGCTCCAACACCATGCCCGCGTCGCCGTTCGGACGCCCGTTGTCGTATACTTATACGCCGTCCGTTTCGCTTCCCGGAACGCGGCATGTGTTCAACGGCGAACAGATCAATGGCGGCGAGCCGGGTGCGCAGGGCACGCAAATGGATGCGCTCGGGCACTTCGCCTACTACGACAAGGCGTGGAACGGTGAGGGCGAGGCACCGCTGGGGTCAGCGCAGTATTATGGCAACCACAGCCAGGCGGACGTGAAACCGACGCCGGACTCTCCGTTGCTGAGGCTCGGCATCGAGAACGTCCCGCCGATCGTCACGTCTGCCGTGCTGCTGGACGCGAAAAAGCATATCGGCGGCGGCAAGATACTTGAACCCGGAACGCTGGTGACCAAAGCCGACATTGAAGCCATGCTGACGGCACAGGGGCTCGACTGGCGCGGTATTCTTCCCGGCGATGTTGTCTATATCCATACCGGGTGGGGAGACAACTGGTCTGACCCGGACAAGGACAAGAGCTATTACAGCAAGGGGCCGGGGCTGGCGATTGATGCCGCAAAATATCTGGCCGAACGCAGGATTGTTTTGCTGGCGCTGGATAATCCATTCACTGACGCGGTTGCTGACGGCCAACTGGCCGGCAAGAGCCCGCCACCCCAGGGCATGGACCAGGGTTTGCCGTTCTTCATCCATCATTACAATCTGGCTGTCGCGGGCATCCATCAAATTCAGAACGCCAACCTGGGAGCTCTGGCCGAAGACAAAGTCTGGACTTCGTGCACCATGATCCTGCCGTTGCGCGCAAAGGGTCATGCCGGTTCACCGGTTCGGCCTGTGGCAATAGGGGTCCCGGGTCAGTAACTGATCGAGAATAATGAGTAAAAAAACCTTGGAGGAAGTCATGAAACGATTATTTGCCGGTGTTGCGCTCGCAGCCCTTATGTCCGTGTCCGCTGTTGCAGAAGAAATGCGCCTGTCCGCCGTTAGCGCATTTGCGGAAGGAACCACCTTCTCCAAAAATTTCGAGCGCTTCATCGACAAGGCCAATGAACTCGGCAAAGGCAAGTTGCAGATCGATTACAAGGGCGGTGGCGGCAAGGTCATGAACCCGTTCCAACTCGGTGACGCGGTACGTACAGGCGTTGTCCACATCGGCAACCTTCCGGGCGCATTCTATACCAAGCTGATGCCGGAAGCTGATGTGTTCAAGCTCAGCGCGTTCACCATTTCCGAGGAGCGCGAAAACGGCGCATGGGCGTTCACCAACGATCTGCACAAGAAACGGATGAATGCTTATCACCTTGCCCGTCAGAAAGACTGCGTGCCGTTTCATCTCTATCTCAACAAGAAGATCGACAAGGCGGATCTGAAAGACCTGAAAATTCGTACCACGCCGATTTACCGGGCCTTCTTTTCCGCCATGGGTGCAAGTCTGATCAGGACCAAGCCGGGCGATGTCTATACTGCGCTCGAACGCGGAACGGTCGACGGGTATGGCTGGCCAACACAGGGTGTGCTTGATCTGGGATGGCACGAGGTGACCAAGTACCGCGTCGATCCGGCGTTTTACCGTGCCTCGGTTGAAGTGATCCTGAATGACGACGCCTGGAGCAAGCTCGATGCCGAACAGCAGAAAATCCTGCAGGAGGCAGCAAGTTTCATGGAGGCGCTGTGCAGTGAGGATCTGGAGATCAACGCGGCTGAAATGAAAAAGCAGGCCGAAAAAGGCATAGAGACGATCACCTTCAGCGGCGCTGAAGGGGATGCTTACGTCAAGCAGGCCTATGAAACCGGCTGGGCCGAATTCATCACGGCCAATCCGGAAACGGGGCCGAAACTGAAAGAACTCTTGAGCAAGTAACACTCGCCAAAAGGTGGACCGCACCCGCGGTCCGCCTTCATCCCGGGAGCTTTCTATTCGATGCAGGTTATCTCGAAGGTGCATGCTGCACTCGTCGGCATGTTGGGGTTTTCGGCCGGGCTTGCACTCGCCTGTCTGGCGGTCTTGATCACCATTGACGTAACAATACGAAATCTCGGTGTGGGCAATTTTCCCTGGCTCCTGGAAGTCTCCGAATATGTGCTGTTCGCGGCAACGTTTCTGGCAGCACCCTGGGTCCTGCGAGAAAATGCCCACGTACGGGTTGATCTGCTGCTGACTGCCTTGCCCCGCACTGCCGGCAGGTTGCTTGCTGGCCTTGCGGATGTCTTGGGGCTGCTGATATCTGCCGTTCTGACCTGGTATGCGCTGCGCGTGACTGCAGATGCGCTGGAACGTGGCGACCTTATTTTCAAGGAACTTGTCGTTCCTGAATGGCCTTTCTTTGTTGTGGTCGTCGTCTCCGGTGCTCTGCTGATTGCAGAGTTCAGCCTGCGGCTGGCAAAGCCGGCGACATAGGGAGGCAGATTTGGACTGGTCTTCCGCGCTGTTTCTGCTGCTCGGCACATTGCTGCTGTTGATGCTGACAGGCCTGCCTGTGGCTTTCGCCTTTCTGGGGGTGAACCTCATTGGCGCTTTCGTGTTTCTGGGCGGCGAGGTTGGTCTTGACCAGGTGGTGCGCAACACGATCGCCTCGGTCAGCAACTTCTCCCTGGCACCCATCCCGCTGTTTCTGTTGATGGGGGAAATCCTGTTTCAGACCGGTGTGGCGTTTGCCGCCATCAATGCCATCGATAAATTGATCACCCGGGTGCCCGGCAGGCTGTCCATTGTTTCAGTGCTCGGCGGGACGATGTTCTCTTCCCTGTCCGGGTCGACCATAGCCAATACCGCCGTGCTCGGCAGCGCGCTGCTGCCGGATATGTTGCAACGCGGCTATCATCCAACCATGGCCATGGGGCCGATCATGGCAACCGGCAGCATCGCCATGCTGATCCCGCCATCCGCACTTGCGGTATTGCTGGGAAGTCTCGCCGGCATCTCGATTGCCAAGCTGCTTATTGCCGGCATTATTCCCGGCCTGATGATGGCGGCCAGTTTCCTGATCTATATCATCGTGCGCTGCCGCGCCAACCCGGCTCTCGCACCTGCCTACGATGTGGAGCCCGCCACCTTGTGGCAGCGGTGGAAGCCATTGTTGACCCACGTCCTGCCGCTGATGGGGATATTTGTCGTCGTCGTGGGCAGCATATTGGGTGGCTGGGCGACACCTACAGAATCTGCAGCCCTTGGAAGCGTGGCCTCGGCGGTTGCGGCCGTCGGTTATGGCAAGTTCACGCTCGCGGCCATGAAAAAGGCCATTGCCGAGACCGCCAGGATTTCCGTGATGATCCTGTTCATCATCGCGGCTTCGGTCACATTTTCGCAGATACTCGCTTTTTCCGGCGCGGCGGACGGCCTGTTGAGAGTTATCACCGGCCTGGATTCTGGCACCATGGTGCTGTTGCTGTCGATGCTGATTGTGCTTCTCGTTCTGGGCGCCTTCATGGATCAGGTCAGCATGATCATGATCACGTTGCCGTTCTTCATCCCGTTGGCGCAAAGTGCCGGCATTGACCTGTTGTGGTTCGGTGTCTTGATGCTGGTGGTCATGGAGATAAGCTTTACGACCCCGCCTTTCGGCCTGTTGATTTTTGTCATGAAAGGTGTCGCGCCACCTGAAATTTCGCTGGGTCAGGTCTATCGCGCTGCCATTCCATTTATTCTGCTGGCACTTGGGGTGCTTGCATTGCTGATCCTGTTCCCTGATCTGACCACGTGGTTGCCCGATCTCATCCGCCGCTGAGTGGTGATCGAAATACATCGAAACGGAGAGCTGTTATGGCTGAACTGCCCGAAGACTTTCTTCCTGAAACAGCGGCTGAGGCCATTCTTGTCCGGTTGAAACAGCACGATATCGACTATCTGTTTGCCAATGCCGGGACCGACTTTGCTCCCGTGATTGAAATCTATTCAAAGAACCAGCAGTCTGACCTGCCCATTCCGACCCCGATCATCGCACCGCATGAAACTGCAGCCGTCGCGATGGCGCACGGCTATTACCTGGCGACCGGCAAGCCCCAGGCCGTCATGGTCCATGTCAATGTCGGTCTGGCAAACGCCCTGATGGGCATCATCAATGCGGCCAGTGACAATATACCGATTTTTCTCATGGCAGGCCGCACGCCTGCAACCGAGGGCGCCAGGCTCGGCGCCCGCAGCCTGCCCATTCATTGGGGTCAGGACATGCGGGACCAGTCGGCAATCGTGCGGGAGTTTGTGAAATGGGAATATGAACTGAAGCTGCCGGAGCAGGCGACTGATCTCGTGGACAGAGGCTATGCCATTGCCATGAGCCATCCGCGTGGACCGGTCTATCTGGGTTTGCCGCGCGAAGCATTGGGCGAGACATGGCCGGATAATGTGCCGTTTGGTCCGCCGCGCCATGCCGTGTCTTCCCCACCGGCACCGGACCCGGACACCGTTGCCTTGATCGTGGACGAGATAAAAGTGGCAAAAACCCCCGTCATTATTACCCAGCGCGGCGACCCGGAAGGCCGACTGGCTGACGCACTGGCGGTGTTCTCGGAAAGTTTCGCCATTCCGGTTTGCGAGTTCTGGCCATCCGGCAATGTGCTGCCGACAGACCATGCCATGCACTTGGGATTCGACCCGGGACAATTGTTGCAGGACGCCGATCTGGTGATTGTACTGGATGCGCTGGTGCCCTGGCTTGAAGCCTGGGCCAAACCCGACCCTGCGGCAGTAATCATCCAGATCGGCGCAGATCCGTTGTTTTCCCGTGTGCCTGTCAGAGGGTTCAGGTCCACCATCAATCTGACATCTGATCCCGCAGCCGCTGTGATCGCCCTGGACAAGGCAATGTCGCCGCCCAAGGGTGCATTTGCCCGCGATATAGCTGAGCGACATGCCGACATGTCGAACCGTTCACAAGCGCGGCTGAAACAGACAGCGCAAAAAGCAGCCATAGGTGAAGGCGGTGTGATGACTGCCGCCTTCGTCAGCAAGACACTGTCGGACTGTCTGCCGGATGACGCGCGCGTCTTTTCGGAACTGGGATGCGATCCGTCATTCATGCGCTTTTCTGCCGGCAACCGTTATCATTCACACGCGTTGGCAGGCGGACTTGGTTGGGGCATGCCGGCAGCGCTTGGTGCCTCGCTGGCAAACCGGAACCAGGTCACAGTGGCTTGCGTCGGCGATGGCTCCTACATGTTTGCCAATCCGGTCGCCTGTCATCAGATCGCTGAAGCAAATGATCTCCCGCTGCTCACCGTGGTGTTTAACAACGGCGTCTGGAATGCCGTGCGCAAGACGACGTTGATGATGTACCCCGATGGCCATGCCTCACGCGCCAACACGGTTCCCATGTCGTCACTGGCGCCGATCCCGGACTTTACCATGGTTGCGGCCGCCAGCAGAGGATGGAGCCGCCGCGTGGAAAACGGGTCGGAACTTGCCGCTGTGATCAGGGAGGCAATTGAAGTTGTAACCGGGGCAAGGCGCCAGGCGTTACTCGAGGTGGTTGTTTCGCAAAACTGAGGAGCGCGTGGTTCTGTCGAAAATAACCTCAAATACGATTGCACAATCTGCTCGATAAGTTGTTATTATCTAGACCATGACAACCTTGCGCCAGCTCAGATACCTGGAAGCCATTGCCCGGCACAGCCATTTCGGCAAGGCTGCCGCGGAATGTTCGGTGTCACAGCCAGCACTTTCCCAGCAGATCAAGGAACTGGAGCAAAGGTGGGGGCTGGCGCTGCTGGAACGCTCGCCCAAACATGTCAGCCTGACGGCAGAAGGTGTTGAGGCGGTGCGCCGGGCCAGGGCAATTCTGTCTGCGGTATCCGACCTTGAAGATTTTGCTCGAGAGCGAACCGGTACGCTGAGCGGAGTACTGCGGTTGGGCGCCATCCCGTCCATCGCGCCCTATTTGCTGCCGGCCATGCTGACACGGCTGGCAGAGCGTTATTCCGATGTTGATCTGCGCCTTCGTGAAACCGTCACGGAAACCCTGGTTGATGAACTGAAAGCGGGCAAGCTGGATGTGATCGTGGCTGCCTTGCCGCTGAAATCACCGGAGATCGAGGTGCGCGAATTGTTCATTGACAGGTTTCTTCTTGCCATACGCGATGACGCCGGGTTGCAGCCCGGTGTTACGGCAACTCCGTCGATGATCAGTGAAGACCGGTTGCTGCTGATGGGCGAGGGGCACTGCCTGCGCGAGCAGGTGCTGAACTACTGCAATATCGGCACGTCGAAACTGTCTCGCGCCATGGGCGCGTCTTCGCTGAGCACCATCGTCCAGATGGTTGCAAACGGGCACGGTGTGACGTTGCTGCCGGAAATGTGCATTCGCGAACAGGCACCGGACAGCCGGATCAGGCTGCTGCGATTTGCCGACCCGCAACCATCACGCACGGTCGCCATGGCGTGGCGAAAGTCGACACCTCTGCGCGACGACTATATGGCGCTGTCACAACTGATGCTGGATGGTTGGGATGCCTGAACCATTGCTGCTGATCCCGGGACTGATGTGTACCGCTGCATTGTTCGAACCGCAGGTGAAAGCGTTTTCTGATGAGCGCCAGATTGTCGTGGCTGATCATGGCGGTGCGCATGACATGCACACCATTGCCGGTCAGATCCTTGCCGAAGCCCCTGACCGGTTTGCCCTGGCCGGCCTGTCGATGGGTGTCTATTTGGCACTGGAAATCATGTCGATCGCGCCGGATCGGGTTACCCGGCTGGCCCTGCTTGATGGCAAGGCCAGACCTGATACCGCTGACGAACTTGCCGCGCGCAAGGCCTTGCTCAACATGGCGGATGAGGGACGCTACCTGAACATAACCTACGACATCCTGCTGTCCAGGCTGGTTGCTGCCGGAAGGTCTCTGGAGCCTGGACTGCGCGATACGATTATCCAGATGGCAACGGACACCGGCGTCACGGTGTTCAGGCGCCAGATGGCGGCAATCATAAACCGCCGCAGTTATCTGGCCGGGTTGCCGGCCATATCGTGCCCGACACTGGTACTGACCGGCAAACTGGATGTCATCACGCCACCGGAGTGCGCCCGGGAGATGGCCGGGCAAATTCCGCATGCCAGGCTCGAACTTGTCACCGGATGTGGTCACCTTTCCGCGCTTGAGGCTCCCGATGCAGTGAACGCGGCAATGACAACCTGGCTAGAAACGTAAGGAATGCTGACGTTATTCGTGATTTGACGACACACGTGTCCCATGTGCATCATTCATGTATCCGCTAAGCAAGGAGGTCTACAAAAATGACTCCGCCAAAGCATTCTTTGCTGTAATCAGTCGTCAGGGGCGAAGCGCCTGCGCTTTGGCCTTACAGCCTGATTTCAGCCATTCCGACATATAACCAACCTGAATTTCCGGGTATTCGTACCCGTATCATGACAAGCCTGGTTTCCTGACCGGGTTAAGGCAAACAAGCCATAGGCCCCGCGCGGTTAAAGGTTCCGGCGGGGCCGTTTGTTAAGGCCGGTGATGTTGAATTATTCTGTTTACGAATAGGGCAGGGTTTCTCACGTAAATCGTGATTTGACCGATGGTTAACAAATTGTTAGTTTTTGAGACTTGATAGCGAAGATCGCTCGTGTAAAGTGGTCACGCTGTAGACGCGGATAGAACGCAGAGACTTGAGATTAAGCGTTTGTGACGTGTAAAAGAGAACGATCGATCAGGAGCTGATGGGCCCCATATCCCCTGCTAACCCTTCCGGTCTGATCGATTGATGCCTGGAGTATCAGGAGCTCCCCCTCGCTTCGACCTCAGGTTTTCTCTGGAGTCTGCAACCCCGCACATTGCCCCAATGTGCGGGGTTGTTTTATTCATGTCACAGAATTTGTCCAGGACCGTGGGATGAAAGTGTGCCAGGGATGACAGTTCAGCTACAGCCTGCCAACAAAGCTGCACCCGCTCCGGCTGAACTGCAGGCGCGCAAACCAACCCGTATCAGACTTGACCCGTCGATGACAGGTGCTGACATGGTGTCTGTGATCGCAAGTGAGAACATTGCTGATCTGAGACACAATCTGCAGGTATTCATGATTACGGGGAGCGCTGTATCGGTGCACAAATCCAGGGTCTCGGCGCGCCGGCTTCGGGTTTTTCTTAAGGGCACTAACCCATTCATGCTGCCTGAGCGGTACAAGCCACTTGCGATGAACCTGAAGTTGGTAATGACAATTTTGCACCCGGTGCGGCAACACGATGTGGTCACGGACTGGCTGGATGCAGGGGGACTTGAAACACGTGACAGGCGACATGACCGGGCAGCGATGGTTTGTGATGCACAAGCGCAGGTGTCGGATGCCGGGATGATCGGCCTCGTGGATGAATTTGCGAAACTGATGCAGGCAGGAGGCTGGCGCCGGCGTGGTACCGAGGTGCTTGATCAACCCTGCCTGTGTGTTGTTCCTGGTATAATTGATCAATCCGTGCAGAATCTGTATCGGGCAGGCGGTCTTGATCAGGTGTTTGAAACAACCGGTGACTATCATGGCTTTCGCAAGGATCTGAAACGGCTGAGGTACTGGTTTGAATTTACCAGGTCCCTGTTCGCCAAAAAGGATATTGCACCATGGCGCAAGACCGCCAAATTGCTGCAATCCACCCTTGGTACCGTAAACGACCTCGATGAAGCCCGGATGACCGGACATGACAGGTTGGTGGGCGCAGGCGCATGGGGGCCCAGGCGAAGTGCCTCTGTAGATCTTGCCGTAAGCCTGTCTGACACCCTCAATCTACTGCCGAAGTTCTGGCGCTGAAGTCAGCTGTTTTGCCGATCCGCGCTGAATCTTCCACGGTTACTCACGGCATGTGTTCAAATTTGTGGCCTTTTTGTCGGGTAAACTCGCAATCGGTGCAGAGCGCGTGCCATACTGCACCCACCTGATTCGCTCCAATATTGATGAACAACCGGAATACGAATGTCCAAGTCACTTGACCTGTTCGGCAATACAGAGGCCGCACCTGCTGCTGCAAAGCCAGTGCCTGCTGCTTCTGCTGTTGCGCCTGAAAAAATGCATAAGCACCCGGCGGCCGAGGCAGGTTATACCGCTGCCGACATTGAGGTGCTGGAAGGCCTGGAACCTGTTCGCCGCCGTCCGGGCATGTACATTGGCGGTACGGATGAAAAGGCATTGCATCATCTGTTTGCTGAAGTCATCGACAACTCGATGGACGAGGCTGTTGCCGGGCATGCCACCTTTATCGAGGTCGAGTATGATGCCGACGGTTTCCTGTGTGTCTCTGACAATGGCCGTGGCATTCCAATCGACCCACATCCCAAGTTCAAGGACAAGTCCGCTCTGGAGGTCATTCTCACCACCCTGCATGCCGGTGGCAAGTTTGACTCGAAAGTCTATGAGACCTCCGGCGGGCTGCATGGCGTGGGCGTATCGGTGGTAAATGCACTGGCCGAAGTGCTCGAAGTAGAAGTCGCCCGCAATCAGACGCTGTATCGTCAGATCTATTCTCGCGGGCATGCCCAGGGTCCGATATCGAACGAAGGCAAGGTTCACAACCGGCGTGGCACCAGGGTGCGCTTCAAACCTGATGAACAGATTTTTGGCAAGGGTGCCAAGTTCAAACCGGCGCGGCTGTTCAAGATGGCCCGATCCAAGGCGTATCTGTTCGGCGGGGTCGAAATTCGCTGGTCGGTTGACCCGGTCCACCTGACTGACAAGGACGAGACACCGCAGAAAGCGGTCCTGCATTTCCCCGGCGGACTGAAGGACTACCTTGAGGAGGCAATTCACGGTCGCCCGCGGGTGGTTGACGAGATTTTTGCGGGCAAGCTGAAAAAGGAAGGCGGCCACGGTTCGGTCGAGTGGGCCGTAGCGTGGTTTGGCGGGGCAGACGGGTTTGTCTCGTCCTACTGTAATACAGTTCCGACGATTGAGGGCGGCACGCACGAACAGGGTCTTCGCTTTGCGTTGAGCCGCTCCCTGAAAAACTATGCTGAGCTGTCAGGCAACAAGCGCGGGTCGGTCATTACTACTGATGACGTCATGTCGTCTGCCGGCATTATGCTTTCGGTGTTCATTCGCGAACCTGAATTCCAGGGCCAGACCAAGGAAAAACTGGCCACGGCAGAAGCATCCCGCATCGTCGACAAGGCCATATCTGACCATTTCGACCACTGGTTGACAGGCCACCCGGCACAGGCGGACAAATTGCTGGACTGGGTGCTGGAGCGTGCCGAGGATCGTCTTCGCCGCCGTGCCGAGCGTGAGGTGGGCCGCAAGACCGCGGTGCGCAAACTGCGCTTGCCGGGCAAGCTGGCTGATTGTTCAGCGTCCGGCCGGGAAGGCTCCGAACTGTTTATCGTGGAAGGTGAATCTGCCGGTGGTTCAGCCAAACAGGCCCGTAGCCGGAAAACCCAAGCCATCCTGCCCTTGCGCGGTAAAATTCTCAATGTTGCCTCTGCAACCCGCGACAAGGTGAATGCCAACCAGCAACTGGGTGACCTGCTGCAGGCATTGGGGTGTGGCACGGGCGACAAATACCGTGAGGATGACTTGCGCTACGACAAGGTCATCATCATGACCGACGCTGATGTTGATGGCGCACACATTGCTTCGCTGCTCATCACATATTTCTATCGGATGATGCCAACGCTTATCGAGCAGGGCCATCTCTATATGGCTGTACCGCCGCTATACCGATTGGTGCAGGGCACCAAGTCAGCCTATGCACGTGACGATATTCACAAGGATGAGCTGCTCGAAAGTACGTTTTCCGGTCGAGGCAAGGTGGAGATTTCCCGCTTCAAAGGCCTTGGTGAAATGATGCCGGCACAGCTCAAGGAAACCACCATGACACCTGGCAACCGCACATTGCTGCAGGTACAGATGGCTCAAAGTGAAGCTGAAGTGACGGCTCGTGTGGTCAAGGAACTGATGGGCAACAAGCCTGAAGACCGCTTCAACTTCATCACCGAGCGTGCGCAGTTCGTGGATGATGCGGAGTTGGATATCTGAGAGTGACCATCTACTGACATTTTGGTGACAATCACGGAAATGTGAGTTACCATTACGTTACGCACGAGCAGCCGGGTTCACGGCGGTGCGGTTTTTAGATTGTCATCGAGATGCCGGTGCTGGGGACAATCAGGGCAGCCCGCGAATGGCCCACTTGGGTTGCGCTCGCTGTCTGTTACACAATCTGGCTTGCTGCGATCATCTGGCACGATGTGCTGGGATGGGTCTGGTTTGTTCCAGCCATGTTGATGACCACTTTTCACTCCTCCCTCCAGCATGAGGCGCTGCATGGCCACCCGACCCGGTCAGGTGCCCTCAACGAGGCCCTGGTGTTTCCGGCTATCGGGTTGTTTGTGCCGTACCGGCGGTTTCGCGAAACCCATCTGCGTCACCACAACAATGTCATGCTGACCGACCCTTACGACGATCCTGAAAGCTGGTATCTCAGCCGCCATGACTGGCATCGCACCAGTCCGGTGATGCAGGTCTTGCTGGGCATCAACAGTACGCTGGGCGGTCGCATCCTGGTCGGCCCGGCATTGGCGCTGTACGGCTTCTGGCGCAATGATCTGAAATTGGCGCGTGCCGGCGACGCGGATGTGCTCAGGGCATACTTCATGCATTTTGCAGGCGTGGTGCCGGTTGTCGCACTGCTCGTCTGGCTGGATAGACCCTTGTGGGCTTACGGGCTATTTGTGGCGTACCCGGCCATGTCGCTGCTGATGATACGGACCTTCATCGAACATCGCGCTGAAGAAACGGTTGCTGAACGCACAGCGGTGATAGAGGCCGGACTGTTGATGCGATTGTTGTTCCTCAACAACAACTATCATGCCGTCCACCACAATTACCCCTTCGTATCCTGGTCCGCGTTGCCGGGTATCTGGCGGCAGCACAAGGTGCAAACCTTGCGCGACAATGGCGGCTACCACTATCCCGGCGGATATATTCAGGTCGCCTGGTGCTGGCTCTTGCGGCGCCGTGAGCCGGTCGAACATCCGTTTATGCGCCGCAACATTGACGATGCCTACGAAAGAACCTTTCAGCCGCAAATTGCCGGTTTTGAAAATGAAGTACCTGTCCCCGGCGCTCAGGTGAAAGTTGTTCGCAAGAGCACAGAGG
>JABDRA010000196.1 GCA_013041995.1 Anderseniella sp.
TTGCCTCCCTGACCGATTGCATGGCAGCGTCGCGTCCCCGGTGTGCGCCGCCAACCGGTTCCGGCACGATTGTATCAATGACACCAAGTTCCTTCAGATGCGCAGCGGTAATACGCATGGCTGTGGCTGCTTCACTGGCGCGTGCTGAATCATGCCACAAAATCGACGCTGCGCCTTCCGGCGAGATGACCGAGTAAATCGAGTGCTCAAGCATCAACACTGAATTCGCCGTCGCAATGGCCACAGCTCCTCCTGATCCACCTTCGCCGATAATGGTCGAAATGATCGGCGTCCCCAGTCCAAGGCAACAGTCAGTAGACCGGGCAATGGCTTCAGCCTGGCCGCGCTCTTCCGCGCCAATGCCGGGATAGGCGCCTGCAGTATCCACAAACGTCAGCACCGGCAGGGCGAACCGCTGTGCCAGTTCCATCAGCCGGACCGCCTTGCGATAACCTTCCGGGCGTGCCATGCCGAAATTGTGCTTCAGGCGCGACTTGGTATCCGCACCCTTTTCCTGGCCGATCACAACCACCGGGTCTCCGTCAAACCGTCCCAGACCGCCAAGAATGGCATCATCTTCGGCAAACTTCCGGTCTCCGGCAAGCGGTGTAAATTCGGTGATCAGTGCATCCAGATAATCCTGGGTATGGGGCCGGTCCGGGTGCCGGGCAACCTGGGTTTTCTGCCACGGTTCAAGGCTCGAATAAAGGTCGGCAAGGGATTTTGAAAGCTTGGCTTCCAGTTGCTTCACTTCATCGGCGATCGACACTGAACCATCATCTTCATTGATGGATTTCAACTCGGCGATCTTACCCGCCAGCTCGGCAATGCGTGTTTCAAAATCAAGAAATGTCTGCATGTTTCAAATGACCGCAATTGCTGGAACCGCGGTGCCTGCCCTCGCCCGAGCCCGATTGACTATGGGCTGCAAACTGGCGTTACGCCGATACGATGTCAACCTGCTATTTAGTGTGCACAACGAGCAACTTACCGGTTGAGCGGGTGATGACTTTCAACTGCTTCACGCAATTTTTCAGGCATCACATGGGTGTAGATCTGTGTTGTTGAAATATCTGCATGACCCAGCATCTGCTGCACCGACCTCAAATCTGCTCCGCCCTGCAGCAGATGACTGGCGAATGCATGGCGCACCACGTGGGGTGACACTGTGTTCGCGTCAAGCCCCGCGAGACCCGCCAGGTGCTTCAACATCAGCGCAAAATGCTGGCGTGTCAGGTGTTTCTGCTTGCCCCCGGATGCAAAAAGGTAGTGCGCCGGCTCAAGGTGCACAATGTCGGCTGCCTGTTTCACAGCATCCAGGTAGACGTTGATGGCCGCGCGCGCGGCGGGTGAAAGCGGCACCAGACGTTCGCGCCCGCCCTTGCCGCGCACCGTGATAAATCTGTCATCGCTGGAAACCATGCCGACGGTCAGGCTGACCAGTTCCGACACCCTGAGGCCGGTTGCATACAAGACCTCCGTCAGGCACACCATGCGCAGCGCTTTCAGCCGCGCCTTGCCACGCGCACTGAGCGCCTGCTCGCGCGCTGCAACCAGCAGTTTTTCTGCCTGCCCCACACTCATTGTCTTTGGCAGGGTGCGCGCCTTGCGCGGCGCCGCGATACCACTTGCGGGATCGTCGCCCACAATGCCTTCGGCGTACGCAAACTTGTGCAATTGGCGGGCGGCAGACAGCCTGCGGGCAATGGTTGATTTGGCCAGCCCTTCTGCCTGTAGATCGCTCAGCCAGGCGCGGACTTCATCACTGCCGGCACCACCCAGAGCGCAGCCCCGCCTTGTCAGGAAACTGCAATAGTGTTCAAGGTCACGGGCATAGGCTGCAAGAGTGTTTCTGGATGCACCGCGTTCGGCGCTCATCATCTCCAGAAACAATGCGACAGTCCGGCTGGCGTTGATGCGAGCATCCGGACCCGGGCCATTGTGATTATCAGTTCTCGAAGACACCATTGGAAAGCTGCTTCACCACTTCTTGCTGTTCGGGCGGGAAACTGGCCAGGCCCCAAACTGCGCCATACCCGGCACCAGCCAAGCATAGTACGATTAACAGAAAGCGAAGACTGTCAGGCATAATGGATAAAATGTTCCTCAAACAGATAGTTAGGATTTGCTCGTTGCAACCTGCAATGTGCAACAATCCGGGTTAATTCGCAAAGTGTTTGCGCCACAAGCTTGCCGCTGCAACGGCTCTAACGCCGTTTGCACTGCAGTTTGCTCAAATCGCGGATGTTCTATGGCATCAGTCGTCATTTTCTCCTAAAACAGAAAAAACAGAGCGCCAATGAAGCTCAATACCTGAAATATACCAAAGGAACTGACTATTGACCCTTTTGACCGATTTTTCGCGTTTGCTGGCTATGCATGCTTCACGCCGTGGTCTGGCCGACCACAAGTGGAGCATAACGACGTCCGGCAAACGTGAAAAACCGGCCTTCGGTGGGCCAAATCCGTCCATCTGGTGCGTTGCGGCGCTTGCCCGATGCACCGCATCGCGCTACGCACCGCGCCTGCCAGAGTGGCCAGATTTGACTCCATCAAAAGGGTCAATAGTCAGTTTCTTTGGTATTAGGTTCAAAAACCAGTGACCGAAACCAGCAAGTCCAACCAAAACATCACCACCATCGTGTCGCAGCTCAACGGTCGCAGCATCGTGCTGATCGGGCTGATGGGTGCAGGTAAAACCACCATAGGCAGACGTCTGGCAAAAAAGCTGAAATTGCCGTTCGCCGACGCCGACACTGAAATCGAAAAGGCGGCCGGCAAGACTGTTCCTGAAATTTTCGAGGAACATGGCGAGCAATATTTCCGCGACGGCGAGCGCAGGGTCATTGAACGCCTGCTGAGCGAGCAACCTCGCGTGCTGGCAACCGGAGGCGGCGCCTATATGAGTGAAGAAACCCGCAAGACAATTGCGGACAAGGGAATTTCCATCTGGCTCAAGGCAGATTTTGAGCTTTTGATGAAGCGGGTGCGCAAGAGGTCGAACAGACCATTGCTGAAAACCGATGATCCTGAAGCGGTCATGCGCGAGCTGATCGCCGAGCGCTACCCCGTCTATGGCAATTCCAACATCATGGTGGAAAGCAAGGACGTGCCCCACGACCAGATTGTGATCGCGTGCATTGAAACCCTGGCCGATCACCTGCGCCAGCAGGAAACGGCGCGCGCATGAACCAGGACATGCCACCACCGGCCGACACAGCCAGAGCCGAAGTCAACGTCTCACTTGGTGAGCGCAGTTATGACATTACAATTTCCGACGGGCTGCTCGCCCATGCCGGGCGCACGATTGCGCCATTGCTGGCACGTCCCGTCACCGCGATTGTGACAGATGAGAACGTTGCGCACCACCATCTGAAAACACTCACTGACAGTCTCGATCAGGCCGGCGTCAAATACACCTCGATCATCGTACCGGCCGGCGAGCAGACCAAAAGTTACACCCGGCTGGCGCAAGTGTGCGATGCCATCCTCGCAGCCGGCATGGAGCGCAATGACCACATAATCGCCTTTGGCGGCGGCGTTATCGGGGATCTTGCCGGTTTTGCAGCCGCTATTGTCCGCCGCGGCATCGGCTTCATCCAGATACCGACCTCTCTGCTGGCGCAGGTCGACAGTTCAGTCGGTGGCAAGACCGGCATCAACTCCAGTCATGGCAAAAACCTCGTCGGTGCGTTTCACCAACCTGTCGCCGTGCTGGCGGATATCAACGTGCTGACCACCCTGCCCGCCCGCGAGCTGGCAGCCGGTTATGCTGAAGTGGCGAAATACGGCCTGCTCGGCGATGCGGAATTCTTCGGCTGGCTGGAGGATAATGCCGCCCGGATTTTTGCCGGTGACCCGCAAGCCCGCATCCGCGCCATCCGCACATCCTGTCAGGCAAAAGCAGCCATTGTGGCGCGTGATGAACGTGAAACCGGTGATCGTGCATTGCTCAATCTCGGGCACACGTTCGGCCATGCGCTGGAACAGGCAACGGGATACTCCGACAAGCTCCTGCATGGTGAAGGCGTCGCAATCGGCATGGCACAGGCGTTCCGGTTTTCCGAACAATTGGGCATTTGCAGGCCGGGAGCTGCCGCGCGCATGGAAAAGCACCTGAAGTCGGTTGGCTTGCCGACAGATGTTTCCGGTATCCGGGCGCACCTGCCCGACGCGGGTAAACTGGTCGACATCATGCGCCAGGACAAGAAAGCCGAGGCAGGCCGCATTAACTTTATACTGGTAAAGGATGTCGGCAATGCCTACATCGACAGAACCATAGAAGAGGACGGCCTGATCAAATTCCTTGAGGCCGAATTAAAATTACAATGACGCTCGCACTCGGCATCATGGCCGGCGCAGCCTTCGGGCTGATTCTTTTGTCTGCATTTTTTTCCGGATCCGAAACAGCGCTGACAACGTCTTCACGCCCGCGGCTTCATGAACTGGAAAAGCGCGGCGACAAGCGTGCACGCACTGTGCTGGACCTGAAAGAGCAGCCTGAACGACTGATTGGCGGCATTCTGCTCGGCAACAACCTGGTGAATATCCTGGCGTCTGCGCTGGCGACCACGGTGTTCCTGCAGCTGTTTGGTGAAAGCGGGGTGATTTGGGCAACACTGGTGATGACCGCGCTTGTTCTGGTGTTCGGCGAGGTGCTGCCCAAAACTTATGCGATCGTCTACCCGG
>JABDRA010000202.1 GCA_013041995.1 Anderseniella sp.
ACTCTGGCCAAGCTGCCTAAATATCTTCCCGTGAAATCCGCCGCATTTCTGGCTTTGGCTCTCTATGTTGTCGACCAGAAGGTTCGCTCCTCCCCGCACATGACGCTGCCGGTTATGGCCGGAACCGATCATATATACGTCGATGCCAACCAGGCTGCACGTGATGGAAAGCTGGTCGATTTGGTCTGCGCTGCAGCTGTTATTCCGCCCGTGTTCGACCTGCCGTTATGGGACCGACAACGAGTGATGGATGCCGGAACTTGCGACAATGCTCCCCTGCCGCAACCCGACGAAGGCGCAACATTAATTCTGCTCACGCGACGCTATCGCAATACACCAGATCATGAGCACCGATTGTACGTGGCTCCCTCTGAGGCAACACCTGCTGACAAGATTGACTTTACCAGCCGGCAAAAAATAGCCGACACTTGGGAGATGGGCCGAAAAGACGGGCAGGCTTTCATCGATAGCTATTCGCCGACCTGAATTTTGCGACGCACAGGGTACGCACCTATGATCTGGATTGTCTTCCTGCTGGCATGCGCTTGTTTCTTTGCCGCTGTTTTTCCTTTTGTGCCTATGGCGCACGGATTCGTGCGCGCCTTTGATTTTCCCCGGATTCAGCTCGCCCTTCTGTCGGCGGGAGTGCTGATCCTGTCCGTCGTATTTCTCGCGTTTGAGACGCTAGGCCGTGTCACGATTGCCCTGTCGGCGACGGCACTCGTCATTCAATTGAGCTACATTGTTCGTTTTACCCGTCTCTGGTGGCGTCGCTCTAAAGCGTTCGAAGGCAATGCAAACGATTTGCCAATTATCCGGTTGCTCGTTTCGAACGTGAAAATGGGCAATCGCAGATACGGTCTGCTCCAGGATTTGATAAGGAGGCAATCGCCTGACATCGGCCTGTTCATGGAGGTCGACAGCGACTGGGTGGCCGCAATCGATGAGGTCACGACAGACTACCCTCATAAATTGTCGTGCCCGCAAGATACCAGCTATGGTCTTCATCTGGTATCGCGTTTTGCCTTTCAATCTGCCGAGATCAAATTCCTGCTTAACGATGATGTGCCGTCATTCGACATTGATATGCTACACGACGATGGCACGACATTTCGTTTAATTGCCATTCATCCAGAACCTCCGGTTCTCGATGAAGACACCGTTGGGCGGGATGCAGAGATTGCTGTTGTTGGCGAAGAAGTCCGCGATTACGAAAAGCCTCTCATTGTAACGGGTGACTTGAACGATGTTGCCTGGTCACGAACAACCAGGCGTTTTTTGCGGATCTCGCATCTGCTCGATCCGCGGGAAGGTCGCGGTTTGTTCAATACATTCGACGCCCGCTACCTTTTTCTGCGCTGGCCACTGGACCACATCTTTCACTCACCGCATTTCCAGTTGGTTGCAATGGAACGAATGCCCTTTGTCGGCTCCGACCACTTTCCCATGTTCTATGGCCTTGCACTGACAGAGCAGCAAACAGGCTACCGGCAGACGGGCCAAGCGTCGAAAGAAGACCTCAACGAGGCCGATGACGTCATTAAAAAAGAGAAAAGAAGGGATGACGATCCCGTCGGTACCGATTGGGAAAACTAGAGCAACATGGGTTCAAATGAACCCATAAAATTGCTCTAACACTTTGAAATCATCCTGATCTGGAGTGAGCGGTTCCGAAAGAGGGCCGTCGCCGGACGAGTGATGCCGGAAACGGCCTTCCAGATTTACATCGTCAATGATGGACAGCTTTCAAAGCTGTCCGGTTACATCTTGGGATCATACATCTTGCGGCGTTCCGCAGGGGTAAGGACCACGTATGCCGGCATTTTCGTGAGTTCGTCCTTATTTGTTTTCACCGCGAGAAAGTAATTGTCCCACTCACCATCACGACGGATGAAAGAAAGACGGCTCATCGGAACGGCAACATGTTTGCTTCCGATACCGAGGAAGCCGCCAACTTCAAGCTTTACCGCACGGACGGAGCCATCCTGGTTGAGAATGATGTTCTCAACCTGACCAATGTTTTCCCATTCCGTTTCCCAGCCGTCTTTGGCGAAGAAGTTTTCGTCCCATTCCGTTTCACGAGTGTAGATTTCCTTGCCGATGAAATCGGCTGCAAAAAAGTCACCCTTTTTCTCGGTAACAACAGCACCCATTTCATGGTTGTCTGCGAACACCGGGGTGGCGATGGCCATTGAAAGGGCGATAGCGGCAATTAGAGTTTTCACGATTTGCATCCTTCTGATTTGACGTTTGATGGTTGATCAACGGATTGTTGATCGACCATAGCTATGGCAAACCAAACCACGCCATTGGCTCATCATCAGCAGGCGCACTTTGGCAGCTGCCGACACTTACCGGGCCGGATGAATTCACGCTTCAAAGTAGTTTGATACCGGCGACTCTTTCGTTGAGTGACCGTTGGCATTGGCCCTCTTTTTCAACCCACAGTCGTGGTCGATAAAAGTGCCGATGGCGCAGCTATCACCGCGTGATCATCAGGGTTCGCTGAATCCGGAATGTGAATGAGCGCTGCCACGGCATCGATCTTGGCAATCAGGACAGCATGTCCGGATTATCCGCCAGCGCTTCCCGGTAGTGCGGCTGAAAATGCAGCCAGCCGATATATTCGCTGCCGACATGTTGCCTGCTGTATCGCGCCTTCTCCGGCGAAACGAGGACCGGCTTGATCCCGGTTGCCTCCAATACCAGTTGTTGCTGACAACATCGCTCGAGGGCGAGGAACCAGAATGCCGCCGCATCGATACTGTGACGACTTGCGGTCAGCAGTCCGTGATTGCGATGGATCGCGGCACGGTATTTTCCAAAGGCGGCCGATACCTTGTTTCCTGCCTCGACTTCAACAGCAACCTTCCCCGCCTCTTCGTCAATCACACAGTGATCTTCAAAGAACGCTGCCGCGTCCTGGCTGATCGGATCCAGTTCCCGGCCGGTTGCCGCCCAGGTCGTGCCATAGATCGTATGAGCGTGGCACATGGCGACAATGTCGGGATGATCCTCGTGGACCGCTGCATGCAGAACGAAACCGGCCCGGTTTACAGCATAATCACCTTCCACGACATGGCCGTCATGATCCACCAGAATGAGGTTCGACAGACTGACAGCCGAAAAAGGCACCGCCATGGGATTGGTCCAGTAGAGGTTTTTCCGCTCCGGATCGCGCACCGTCAGGTGTCCTGCAAAGCCATAATCGAATTTCTGTTTTGCAAACATGCGGCAGGCACCGACGAGATGTTCCTTACGATACTGACGCTCCTCTTGCAGTGAGGAGAAGGACGGCATTTCCGGAAACATCAGGCCCTTTTGAGTGGGCTCATAAAGCGATGGTCTGGATTGTATGTTCATGCGCTGTCTCTCCTTCCGCATAAAGCTCCCGACTGCTCAGTATCCACGCACGTACTCAGCAGGTCAAATAGACGAAATGTCGAATATCATACATTCCCGAATGCAATAAAGTGACATGCGTGGCCGTCACCATCGGTGGCACAGTCGGATCTCCAACGTGCCCTGTTACTGGTTCTGAGTATTGCGCCATTGCAGGAAGTCGCGAAACAGATCTTCCATTTTTTCCTCGGATTGAGGTTGCTGACTCACCTGTTCCTGAATTACCTGTTCAATGCTGCCGCTTTGCTCGATAGTAGCCAGAAAATTGCTGAACTGCTCCTCCAGCGCCTCGGTGGAGGACGCTACGAGCAGTTCGTCCTGCCTGCGTTTCTCGGCAAATCTGGTGGAAACCCAGTCCTGGGCGATCTGCAACCGGCGCCAGCCCGGAACATCTGCCAGCACATCAATTTCCTGCCATTTGGCGGATCTGTAAGGTTTTTGAATTTCACCAATCCGTTCAAAAAAGGCGGTCACGAAGTTGGCTATCTTTCCAGACCTTTCATTGGGGGAAGACCACAGGTAACCCACGAGAACCGATTCAACGGCAATCGTGTCCACCGATTTACTATCTGATATCAGGTTGGGGTAGTCGTTCTGGCTCAGTGTGGATCTGCGATATGCTGTTTCAAGCTCGCCGGTTGCGGGGATCGACAGCAGGCGGAGGCCCGAGCCGGCGGCAATCTGCTGCAGGATCGGCGACGGCTTTGCCGCCACATAAAACGCCGCCGCGATTTCACCGGTGGCAACCTTTTCAAGTCCCTGCGTCGGATCGAAATTGACTGGAACCACCTCTACACCCACAGCGTTGAATATCCGTGCTGCGCGCGCGAACGTGCCCGAGCCTGCCTTGCCGAAGTTGACCTTCCGGCCTGACAGCTGGGAGATATCAGTGATGGCGCTGCCTGAGATGAGATGAATTTCCTCGTCAAACAATTTGGTTATGAACCGCAGTTGCTTTTCTATCTGACCGTAGGTCTTCTCCTTGCGCAGGAGGGCAAGCGTGTCGTGGTGAACGACCCCCATATCAATGCCACGCAGGAACAGGATGTCATTGACGTTCTGAACCCCGCCATCGCCGATCATCGGCAGAACCCGCATTTTTCCCGGTTCATTCACGGTGAAGGCAATCTCGTCGATCATGCGCGCACCCTCGACGCCCGATGTCATGATCCTGACTGTACCGGCATTGGAGTCACGGCGTGCCTTTTCCAGGATCTGTTGTCCCTGGGCGGGCAGCCCGAGAGACAGAAGCGCAAAGCAAACTGCAAACAAGGCCGCAAACGACCGAGTGAGTGCAGTTCTGCGGAATTTGGCACAAGTCATGTATGTAGCTCCCAATCCAGGGCCCCATTACCCTTTACCAACTTTGACCACATTTACGCCGTTGGATCGCCATGCATGGGTGCAAAAGATTTTGTCTTACCTATGGCGATTATCGGGCAGCAATATTTGTGTTGCCCTGGAGGGTTTATCGATTGGGGGTCAAGCGACGCCGGGATCGTGGTGGAACAGGAAGGTTAGAGTAAAGTATCAAGTACTTCCCTGACATTTCAATCACTGTTACGCCACTGCAGGTGCTTCTGGAAAATATTTCCATAAAAACCTTACCTAAGTGCCGTCCTGCTGGACGCGAAGTTAAATAGAGGTGCTTTATCTCATGAAGAGACGCGATTTTCTTAAAAATGCAGCGGTAACTGGTGCCGCAGGTGTAAGTACAGCAGGCTTGGCAACTCCAGCTATATCCCAGGGCTTGAGGGAATGGCGCATGGTGACAACGTGGCCAAAAAATTTCCCCGGCCTCGGCACCGGAGCGGAATTGCTCGCAAAATTCATCGAGCAGGGCAGTGAAGGCAAGCTGCGGATCAAGGTTTATGGTGGCGGTGAGCTGGTCAAGCCATTCGATTCACTCGATGCGGTGAGAAAAGGCGAGGTCGAAATGGGCCACGGGACGCCGTATTACTGGCATGGCAAGATTCCCGCGATTGCCTTTCTGTCGGCCTATCCCTTCGGAATGACGGCGCAGGAACAAAACGCCTGGATCCAGTACGGCGGCGGCCAGCAACTCGCCGATGAAATGTATAGCGAGCTTGGCTGCAAATTCTTTGTTTCCGGCAATTCGGGAGTGCAGATGGGCGGCTGGTTCAACAAGGAAATCAACGATCTGGAAGCGTATCGCGGCTTGAAGATGAGAATACCGGGTCTTGGCGGTGAAGTGATCAAGGCTGCGGGTGGGGAAGTCATAAACCTGCCCGGATCTGAAATTCTCGGCGCGCTTGAATCAGGCCAGATAGATGCAACTGAATGGGTTGGTCCCTATAACGATCTGGCGTTCGGTTTATACAAGAAAGCGAAGTACTACTATTATCCGGGCTGGCATGAGCCGGGAACAGCACTGGACAATTTCATCAATCTGAGTGAGTGGGAGAAGCTTCCGGCTGACCTCAAGTCGGTGGTTGAGGCGGCCAATGTTGCCGTCAATCAATTGGTGCTCAGCGAGTTTGTGGCGAAGAACAACTCTTCCCTTAGGACGCTCATCAAGGATCATGGCGTTATTCTGAAACAGTTCCCCAAATCGGTTTTGAGCGGGTTTGCAGGTTTGTCCGAACAGGTGGTGAATGATCTGGCATCCAGCGATTCCCTGAGCCGGAAGGTTCTGGACAACATCCAGAATTTCCGAAGTGAAGCGGTTGCCTGGACAAGCCTGTCGGAGACGACCTTCACCGCCTCGCGTTTCCTGTATTCCTATAATAAGCGGTAGGATCACGGTTCTGGCGGGTTGGTAAAACTGCCCGAAACCGGCGCGGCTTGAGTTTCACTCACAGCGTGTCCCACATGAGTCTGGATCTACTGGCGCGCCGCCGTCACCGTGTAATCGTCCGGGTTGACGAACTCAGATGCACCCGAGACGCGGGTGAGGGCTGCCACGGCGTCGATCTGGGCGATCAGGGCTTCGGTTTCGCGATAGATCGGGTTGCGCAGGCCGCAGCCGAGAGTGAGCTTTCGTGCCATCTCGCGGCTTTCCCGGAGCGCATCAAGCAGCCGGGCATAGTCGTATTCTTCAGGTCCGGGATGATAAAACGGATTGCGCACATGTGCGGCTGGTTTGTTTCTGGCCATGCTTGATCAGCGTCCCCTGCCCTTTGCCGTGCGGTAATCCCAAAGTGCGCTGACAAGCTGCCTGCCGCCGCAGCCGGAACAGACGAAATGAGCGGCAGCCAGCTGGATCGGCAGATCACGCGGGATTCTTCCGGGTATCAGAGACGGCGGAATATCCACCGAGCGGGTGCACGGCACACACCTGACTTCAAGGTGCGCATTGCGATCGCAGATATCCTGAACAGTCTCCATATACATGGAATGTTCTTAGTATGTTCTCTTGTTTCATTTCAACAAAAATCTGAACCGGTCAAGACCACTCAGGCACTCTACTGCGTGCCAAATTCGCTATAAGCACTTGTTTTTAAATGCATTATTATAGATTGAAAATATTTATACAGAACACGTCATAGTTGAATTCACAAACACTGTTGGTGGGAGACTCAGGCCAGGCCATAGAGCTCCGCAAACGGATCACGAGCGGCGTCCTCATGCCAGGTATACTCGGTATAGCGCGCAACCTGGTGGGCTGTGTCCTTGTCTGCCAGATGCTCGATCACCGCCAGGCTCATATCCATGCCGGCAGACACGCCAGACGAAGTGAACAGCCGCCCGTCCTCGACCCAGCGAGCCTTGTCAATCCAGTCCACATCGCGGCCCTGCTCCTTGACCCAGGCAAAGCTCATCTTGTTGGACGTTGCCCTGCGGCCATCCAGCAGGCCGGCCTTTGCCAGCAGCGCAGACCCGGTGCACACCGACATGACGATTTCGGCTTGTGCCGCCTTTGCCTTCAACCAGTCCATCATGGCGGGGTTGTCAACCTGGGTCCGGGTGCCCGGCCCGCCGGGTATCAGCAGCATGTCGAAATGTTCTGCTGCGGAAAACGTGTGGTCAACGCACACGCGCTGGCCATGGGTGCTGGCAACCTCGCCTTCGTGTTCGGCCACAATGGACAGATTGAATTCTTCGGACAACATGCCGAACATTTCGATGGGACCGAACAGGTCAAGGGTTTCAAAGCCCGGAAACACCAGGGCAGCAATTGATCTCATGGCGGGTATCCTTCTCAAACAAACAGGTTGCTAGCTACTCAGGTCGACGCATTCGGCATGGTCTTTGGTAAAACGCTTGGTCGAGGCCGGGTTCTTGGCCAGGTGCTTTGCCGGCCGGATGGGGCGGACCACCAGGTTGCCGCCGCAGTTCGGGCAGGTGTTGTCGAAGCGCTGTTCGGCACACTCGGCGCAGAAGGTACATTCGAACGTGCACATGCGGGCATCGGTGGCGTCGGCCGGCAGGTCCTTGTCGCAACATTCACAGTTCGGTTTGAGCAACAACATCTTGGTATTCCTTTCAGATCAGGCGGCTATCAATGGCACTAGACTAACAATTTGAAGTCTGGCATAAATGACAATATGACCTCGTTTTCTGCCAAACCCGTTCACACAGTTGTTTTCATCGTGTTTCCGGACGTGAAACTGCTGGATTTGTCCGGCGCACTGCAGGTTTTTGAAGATGCCAACAGTGTCTGTGCCGCCAATTATGAGACAGCCATACTGGCGTTGGAGCCAGGCCCTGTAAAAACCGATACGGCTGTGTCGATTTCCGCCGACGCCATTGCACAATGGCCCGGCGGATCGATCGACACGCTGATTGTGGCGGGCGGCGTCGGCACACGTGCTGCATCGATCGACAAGACCCTCATCGCCGAAGTCCGGCGCCTTGCCGCAACCAGCGCCCGCGTGGCGTCCATATGTACCGGGGCATACGTGCTGGCAGCAGCCGGTCTGCTGGATCACCGACGCTGTGTGACCCACTGGGAATCCTGCGCCCATCTGCAGAAACGGTTTCTGCAAGTGAATGTCGACCCTGATCCGATCTATGTGCGCGACGACAATGTCTGGACTTCGGCAGGTGTGACCGCCGGCATCGACATGGCGCTGGCCATGGTGGCGGACGATCATGGCCGGGCATTCGCCCTGGCACTGGCACGGTCGCTGGTGGCCTATATGATGCGACCGGGCGGACAGTCGCAGTTCAGCCCCGTGCTGGATCAGCAGGCCAGTGATGCGGGCGGGCGGTTCGAGGCCCTGCACACCTGGATCATCGACAATCTCGGCAATGACCTCAGGGTCGAAAGGCTGGCTGAGCAGGCAAACATGAGTGCCAGGAATTTCGCCCGCGTCTATGCATCAGAAACCGGCTCATCTCCGGCCAGGGCGGTGGAACGGTTTCGCGTGGAAGCCGCCCGCAGGTTGCTCGAGGACACCAGCCTGCCGGTCACCACCATAGCCGACCGCTGCGGTTTCAACGACGACGAGCGACTGCGCCGTGCCATGCTGAGAGCGATTGCCCTGTCACCCAACGACTATCGCAAGCATTTCGGGACCGCCAGCAAGGCAGCCGGTTAAGCACTCGGTGTTGTGATGCGAATTATTGCGGTGGCAGCAGAACGAAATTGCCAACATGTGTCTTCTTCAGGAACTCACGCTGGGCATCTGCTATTCTCTCGAGCGGAAAGGTTTTTGCCAGCAGCGGCCGGATCTCACCGCGCTCGATATAGGATACCAGATTGGCAAACACCGGCTCGTCCCACGCCGTGCAGCCGACCAGGGTCAGGTCGTTGAGATAGAAGGTGCGCATGTCGAGCGTTACCAGCGGCCCTCCGATTGCACCTGACGATGTGTATCTGCCGCCCCGCTTCAGCACGTTGAGCATTCCACCAAACGCCGGCCCGGCCACATTGTCGACGACAACATCGACGGCGTGTTCTCCCAGGCGGTCTACGACATCATCATTGCGGTCTATGACCTCATCGGCCCCGATGGATTTCACCTTGTCGGCCTTGGCGCTTGCGGCAATCCCTGTCACCCTGGCGCCGCGGCGTTTGGCCAGTTGAACCACCGCTGAACCAACCCCGCCCGACGCACCGGCGACGAGCAGGTGCTCACCCTCAGACACGCATGCGCGATGCAGCATGTTTTCCGCAGTGCCGTAGGCACACGGGATGGTGGCCAGTTCGGCATCGGACCAGTCAC
>JABDRA010000313.1 GCA_013041995.1 Anderseniella sp.
TCCCAGGGTCCTTCCCCTAGCAACTGGACTGTAAAACGAACCTGAAACAATCAGGTGAATATGCCGGAACTTGTCGTCTGTCATTTATCTGTCATGTTGGGATATCGATATTAGTTATCCATATCACAATGCTTCAACGGGAGACCTGAAATTGAACAGCCGAGCGCGTGATGATGAAGATGGGTCGTGGCTTGATGACGAAATCAAAGACAGTTTTGACGAAGAGCTTGAACTTGAGCTCGATGACAACCGAGTGGCCCGGGAACTTCGCGACATTGATGCGCTGAAATCCAAGTCGACCCTGGATCGGAAAGTATACTTTCGCGAGTTGTTCCGCCTGCAGTCCGAACTGATAAAGTTGCAGGACTGGGTGGCGCATAGCGGCGGCAAGGTGGCTGTTGTATTCGAAGGTCGTGACGCTGCCGGCAAGGGTGGGGTGATAAAGCGCATCACGCAGCGCCTCAATCCGAGGTCATGCAGGGTTGTGGCGTTGCCGGCGCCGACGGAAAGGGAAAAGTCGAGCTGGTATTTTCAGCGATATGTTCCGCACCTACCGTCAGCCGGAGAGATCGTTCTGTTTGACCGGTCCTGGTACAACCGCGCCGGTGTCGAACGGGTGATGGAGTTTGCCAGTCCTGAGCAGGTTGAGGAGTTTTTCCGCGACGTTTCGGATTTCGAAAAAATGCTGGTGCGATCCGGGATCACACTGGTGAAGTACTGGTTTTCCATCACCGACCAGGAACAGCAATTGCGGTTTCTCTTGCGCGTTCACGACCCGATGAAACAGTGGAAGCTGAGCCCGATGGACCTGCAGTCGCGCGTGCGCTGGGAACAGTACACAAAGGCCAAGGAAGAGATGCTGGAGCGCACCAATATTCCGGAGGCTCACTGGTGGATTGTAGAAGGCAATGACAAAAAGCGGGCCCGGCTCAACTGCATCAATCATTTTCTTGATCAGGTGCCGTATGAGGATGTGCCCCACACCCAGGCAATTTTGCCAGACCGCGTGTTTAATCCGAATTATGAGCGCAAGGTGTTGCCGGACCATCTGTATGTGCCGCAGAAGTTCTAACGGCATCCCTGGAGTTGACCCAACATGTCAGGGCAGGCACGCTAGATTAGTCGAAGGTCTCCGGCCGGTCTCGTGCCCCTCAAACAACAGCACCCGGCCCGACATCATGTGAATGATGTTCAGTCCGGGTGCCTACGCATACATACGTAACAGGGCTATGCCTGGTATCAGTTGCTCATGGCCGCAAATTCATCGGCGTTGAGCGAGCCGTCTTCGTCGGTGTCTGCAGCAGCGAATGCGTCTTCGGTGAGGTCAGGCATTGCAGCGACGGCTTCTTCCATCGTGATTGCGCCATCAGCGTCGGCATCAACTTCGGCAAATTCTGCAGCCTGAGCAGAGGTGACGGCCAGCAGGGAAACAGCAAGAACAGCAAAAATCTTCTTCATTTTACTCTCCAGAGTTAGATAAGGCCATCACCATGATGGCTGTTATCCGGTTAAACGAGACCGTTGGTTCAACGCCTCATCCTGAATATGCATATGATCCCGTGTTTTGTTTTTTGTTGGACTTAATGAATGCCTGAAAACGGCGCAATTGCGAATTATTTGCGTCAAATCAATCATTTGCGACATTGGAAGGCTGTCATGTCGCAAATGATGCAAATACTGCACCCACGGCCCAGCATGACGCATGCAGAACGTGTCGCCATGGAAGCCTCGTTGCAGCACAGATCGTCTACAACAGGGCGCTTTGCGAGGGAGCGGTAGCAGGCGGCGTATTGTAGTGGGCCGGCTTGGGTCTGTCGGAAAGAAAGGCTTCCAGATCATTGATCCGAAAGCCTTTTGCTGTCGTTGGTCTCAGGCTTGTCCGGTTATCTCGGACGGCAGCGTTCGTATCTCATGCACCCGGCATAGTTGCCGCCGCCATAGCCCCAATTGCGGACGCAGGCGCGATGTGCGCGGCGGCAGGATCTGCTGCCGCGATAGGATCGACGATAGGACCGGCGAACGCGTGGACGATAGTAGTAGTCATCGTAATAGCCATAGGGGTATCCGCCGTAAAACCCACCGTAGTAGTAAGGGCGGCCAAAGCCATACCCTATGAACGGGCCACCATAGTAGCGATGGCGTCTGTGTCTGCCGCGCCTGCCCCGCCGTCCGCGACGGCGCACTTCGGTCACCTGAGATGCTTCGCGCAAAGTGTCGGCAATACCGGCACTGGCAATGCCGCTTGCAGCAGGCGTGGCGGATGCGCCACTGACGCCCATCAACAAGGCCCCGGCGGCCAGCAACCCTGCACATGCGAAAGACTTGAGATTGTTTCCGATCATGTCACTTCCTTTCGAGTTCGCCCCTCGATGCAAGTAAGTTAGCGCCTCAGGTATGGCAATGTTTTGACAAAAATCAAAAAGGCTCCCCATGCATGGCAGGAGAGCCTCTTGTGCAGGTCAATATTGACACCTGGAAACAGGTCAGGCGGTTGCGTTGGCTTCCTTAACTTCGATGCCGCCGCTGGCGAAAGTGTCCTTCAACTCGCCGTTCTGGAACATTTCGGCGATGATATCGCAGCCGCCGACAAACTCGCCCTTTACATACAGCTGCGGAATGGTTGGCCAGTCGGAGAATTCCTTGATCCCGTTGCGCAGGTCATCGGACTGCAGCACGTTGACGCCCGCATAGGGGACGCCGAGAAAATCGAGCATTTTCACAACGCGACCGGAAAACCCGCACTGTGGCTGGTCAGGGGTGCCCTTCATGAAAAGCACCACATCGTTGGTTTTGACGGCGTTGCCGATCCATTCATTGATTGGGTTGGTCATCTTGATCTCCATGGCTCCGGTGCGCGAGCTCCGGCTGATAATGTTGTTTCAGTCTTACACTTCCCGCTCACCAGTTTCCAGTGTCAGCGATCATGAGGGAAGTAAACTCTGCGCCAGATTTAATCCGGCGCGCTGGTTGTCAGCGCCAGGGCGTGCAGTTCGCCGCCCATCTTGCCCTTGAGTGCAGCATACACCATCTGGTGCTGGCGCACTTTGGGTTTGCCGCGAAACGCTTCCGACACAATGGTTGCTGACCAATGGTCATTATCACCGGCCAAGTCCGTCAGTTCGATCTGCGCATCGGGGATAGCATCTTTGATCATGGCGGTGATTTCTTCGGCAGGCATCGGCATGTGGTTTCCTCTAGATCAGGATGATTTTTGGTTGAAACAACCAAAATTCATAAACCTGATCGCTTTTAAAGTATTAGAGCAACTTTATGGGTTCGTTTGAACCCATGTTGCTCTATGCGACTTCAGTTGCGGTGCTCATGTAATCCGGGAACCAGCCTTCATGGGCCTGACGCAACTTGTTGAGAGATATGGAGGCTTCACCCATGACAATCAACCCTGAGCCTGTGACCGTGCCGATCCGCGCAGCGGAAATGTCCATATCTTCTGCTGCACCGATGAGGCTGTGGGCGTCCATTGGTTTGCATGTCAGCACGTAACGGGCCTGGTCTTCGCCAAACAGGGCCGCATGAGCCTCAACTTCACGGGGAAGCTCGATCTTGCAGCCGATGCCGGACGCCAGTGCCATGTCGGCAAGAGCAGCCACAAGGCCGCCATCGGATATGTCGTGCACGGCGGTGGTACGGCCTTTGCGAATCTTCATGCGCACGAAATCGCCATTGGCCTTTTCCAGTTCCAGATCAACCGGCGGAGGGGTGCCTTCCTCCCGGCCCAGAATTTCGCGCAGATACATGGACTGGCCAAGGTGGGTGCCATGTCCGCCAATGAGGATGATCGCATCACCTTCATTTTTAAAGGCCAGCGTTGCCATTTGCGAGACATCAGGCAACAGGCCGACACCGCCTATGGCAGGCGTTGGCAATATGCCCTTGCCATGAGTTTCATTGTATAAAGACACATTGCCGGACACGACGGGAAAGCTCAGGGCTTTGCAGGCCTCGCCGATACCCTGGACCGCCTTGACGAAGGTTCCCATGATTTCCGGCTTTTCCGGATTGCCGAAATTCAGGTTGTCGGTAATGGCAATGGGCTCAGCGCCGACGGCGGTGAGATTGCGCCAGACTTCGGCAACCGCCTGCTTGCCGCCCTCGAACGGGTCTGATTCCACATAGCGCGGCGTGACGTCGGTACAGATCGCGATGGCCTTGCCGTCGTCATTGACGCGTACCACGGCAGCGTCGCCGCCTGGTATCTGGGCCGAGTTGGACTGGATCAGATGATCGTACTGTTCCCACACCCAGCGCCGCGAAGCCATGTCGGGCGCTCCCATCAGCTTGATGACGGCCTCTGCCAGATCATTCGGGGCCGGGATGTCATCTGTGCAAAGCGCGGCCGGTATCTTCGGCTCAACCCAGGGTCTGTCATATTCAGGTGCTTCGTCGCCCAACTCCCGGATCGGCAGATTGGCGACCTCTTCATCGTTCCACATACAGCGGAAGCGCAAATCGTCAGTGGTCTTGCCGACAATGGCAAAGTCCAGGCCCCATTTGTGGAATATGGCTTCAGCTTCGGCTTCCTGCTCCGGGCGCAGCACCATGAGCATGCGCTCCTGGCTTTCCGACAGCATCATTTCATAAGGTGTCATGCCGTCCTCGCGACATGGAACAGCATTGAGGTTCAACTCGACGCCAAGGCCTCCCTTGGCGCCCATTTCGACGGCGGAGCAGGTCAGGCCGGCAGCGCCCATGTCCTGAATGGCGATGACGGCGCCTGAGGCCATCAGTTCCATGCAGGCTTCGAGCAGGCATTTTTCGGTGAACGGGTCGCCGACCTGAACCGTGGGGCGTTTTTCCTCGATCGAATCATCGAATTCAGCGGACGCCATGGTGGCGCCGTGAATGCCGTCACGACCGGTTTTCGCGCCCAGGTAAACCACTGGCAGCCCAATCCCCTTGGCTTCGGAGTAGAAGATCTTGTCTGCATCAGCCAGTCCGACCGCCATGGCGTTGACCAGAATGTTGCCGTTGTAGCGCTCGTGAAAGTTCACCTCGCCACCCACTGTCGGTACGCCGAAGGAATTGCCATAGCCACCGATGCCGGCGACGACACCCGACACCAGGTGACGGGTCTTGGGATGGTCCGGCGCGCCAAAGCGCAGCGCGTTGAGGGCCGCGATCGGCCGTGCACCCATGGTGAAGACATCGCGCAGAATACCGCCAACTCCGGTGCCGGCTCCCTGATAAGGTTCAATAAATGAAGGGTGATTGTGGCTTTCCATCTTGAACACGATGGCCTGACCGTCGCCAATGTCGATGACCCCTGCATTTTCACCCGGCCCCTGTATGACGCGGTCTCCGGTTATCGGAAGTGTCTTGAGCCACTTCTTCGATGACTTGTAGGAGCAGTGCTCGTTCCACATCGCGGAGACGATACCCAGTTCGGTCAGTGTCGGCGTGCGGCCAATGAGTTTTTCGAAGCGGTCGTACTCCTCCGGCTTGAGGCCGTGCTGGGCAACAAGTTCATCGGTGATGGCAACATTGTTGAGATAGGCTGGTTTGGCTGTCATGCGCGGGCGTGCTCAATTTTAGGGCCGTCGGAAAGAAGTCTTTTAGCGCAAGGACGCCCCGGGATACATGGCAAACTGAAAGTTTTGGACAGTGTGTTGCGGAAGGCGGTATCAACTCACGAAGAGTTTGGTTGTTGATCTTATCAGGCCTGTTGCACGGTTGCGGAAAGTTCGGGCGAACCGGAGATCTTGTGATGACCAGCAGGCAACATCAGACACGACGAACATCGCTGGCAAAATCGGCCGCGATCGCGGCGGCAGCCGCCGGCATGACCGGCGCGTCCGCCCATCATGTTCTGGCTGCAGCAGGTAAACCTGCACCTGAATGGGATCTGTCAGGCTGGCTGAATGGTGACGGCGGCAGCGTTGACGGCAACAAGGGCAAAGTCATCATCATCGACTTTTTTCAGCTCTGGTGCCCGGGGTGCAACAAATTTTCCGGACCATTGATGAAACACTGGCAACAGGTGTTCGCCGACGACATCAAATCCGGACGCCTGCAGATGGTAAAAATTCATACGGTGTTCGAGGGCCACAAATACCAGAATAACGACCGGCTGAAGGCCTATATCAAGGAGAAGGAAATTGCCTTGCCTGTCGGTCTGGACCGGCACAAGGACGGCAGTCACCTGCCGGAGACGATGCTGGCCTACAATACGCGTGGAACACCTGAAACCGCCGTCATCGACAAGGACGGGGTCATCCGGTTCCAGGAGTTTGGTTTCTTTGACTATGAAAAGGTGCAGACGATGGTCACTAAACTGCTCAGCGAGGCCAAAGTGTAGGACGCATCAAGCCGGCTTTGTCAAAACAGCCAGGAAACACCGGCGCGTATGCTGTGGGTTTCATGTTCCAGTGATACCGGCGCAGTTGATTGATAGGATCGCTCCGCATAACCAGAGCGCGCAAGACGTTAGTTTTGTCTTGCGCGCTCTCTCCTTTGCCGGAAGCACTTCCCTTGCGCGGTGAGGCACAACGAGCACTCCAAGCGGCAATCGTACAGCTTACTTGCTCAGATGCAGTTTGCGC
>JABDRA010000314.1 GCA_013041995.1 Anderseniella sp.
CCAGACCGTCAGTGCCGCCATACTCATCCACCACCACCGCCATATGAACATGGGTGGACTGCATTTTCACCAGCAGATCCGCAGCCGGCATGGAGGGCGGCACGTAGAGAAGTTCGCGCATGATGCCGAGGTCGCTTACCGGGATTTTGAGATCGCTTGACGACAATGACAGGATCGGCACGGCCTTCTTTGTGGCCGGCTTCGCCTTGGCACGCTTGTCATTGGAATTCAGCCATTCCAGAAAATCCTTGATGTGAACCATGCCGAGCGGCTCGTCCAGCGTGTCATGATAGATCGGCAGCCGGGAATGACCCGCCTCAAGAAAACAATCTAGCAGTTCCGATACGGAACTTGCTGCATCAATCGCAATGATCTCGGCACGCGGCACCATCACATCGTCGAGGCGCAAATCCGAGAACTCGATCAGGTTGAGCATCATCGATTTGGCATCTGCCCGGAAAGGCGACGTACCTTCTTCTTCGGCATGCCGGTCAAGCACGCCTTCCAGGCTTTCACGCAGGGTTTCATCCGGCTTGCCGCCGCCTAAAGCCCGCCTGATCCGGGACCACAGGCCCGCATTGTCGTCTCGTGAATTTTCAGAAGTGGGGCTGGTCCCTTCGCGGGACCTGCTAGATTGGTCTTCGTCCATTTGACCGGCCGGCTTTCACCGGCGTCCTCTGTCCTGTCTCAACAATGATCCCTATACGTTTCACGCATAGGGATTGGCAATGCCAAGCACGTTCAGTATGTCAACCTCAAGGCTTTCCATCCTGGTCGCCTCGGCTTCACTTATGTGATCATAATCCATTATGTGCAAGATGCCATGCACAGCAAGGTGAACCAAATGATCCTCAAGTGACTTGTCCTGCTGCTCTGCCTCGCATTTTACCACACCGGCGGCCAGTATGATATCACCAAGCGGGCGCGGTTCACCCGGCGGCAACGGCATTGCCGGTGCGGTCGGAAATGACAAGACGTTGGTCGGCCCGGTCTTGTTGCGCCACTGCTTGTTAAGCTGTGCCACTTCATCATCGGTTGCCAGCGAAATAGTCAGGACTGCATGCGACAGGTCCATGCCGAGAGCCGTTTCGGTTGCCCCGGCTGCGCGGCGTAACAGGGTTTCGGGATCAGGCACTTCTTTCCAGGCAGTTTCATCGACTTCGATTTCGAGTATCACGGCGTCCGCGGCCTTGTTGCCGGCTCCCAACCGGCGCGCTCATAGGCATCGACAATGCGTGATACCAGTTGATGGCGAACAATATCCGACTTGTCGAACTTCACCTGCGAGATGCCTTTTACACCCTTCAGGTAATCCAGCGCCTGGGTCAGGCCGGACGTTGTGCCGGGCGGCAAATCGACCTGTGTCGGATCACCGGTAATAACCATGCGTGAGCCTTCGCCAAGCCTGGTCAGAAACATTTTCATTTGCTGCGGCGTGGTGTTTTGCGCTTCGTCCAGGATGATGAAGGCCGACGACAGGGTACGGCCGCGCATGAAGGCCAGCGGCGCGATTTCAATCGTGTTGTCGGCGAGACCCTTGATCACGGCTTCCGGCGGCATGACGTCATAAAGGGCGTCATAAAGCGGCCTGAGATAAGGATCGACTTTTTCCTTCATGTCGCCGGGCAGGAAGCCGAGACGCTCGCCTGCCTCGACAGCGGGGCGTGACAGGATGATGCGGTCAACCCGTCCGGCCATCAGTTCAGCCGCGGCGCACACAACCGCCAGGTATGTCTTGCCGGTGCCCGCAGGACCAACACCGAACACAAGCTCGCTGGCAGCGATTGCCTCAAGATAGATCTTCTGACCCGGCGATCGGGCGGTTACCGTTTTGCGCCGGGTGCGGATTGCAGCAACTTCAGATGCACCCTTGGCAACGGCAACGGGGCTCATGGCCATACGGATAGCGCCTTCTACGTCGCCCCGGCCAACATCGAGCCCTTCGAGCGCACGTTCATAAAGCTCCACCAGTACCTGTCTGGCCATTTCGCGGCCTGATTCAGATCCGCGAATGGCGACCTTGTTGCCGCGCGGCGTGATGTCCACGCCGAGACGGTCTTCGATGAGGAGCAGATGCTCGTCATGTTCGCCGAACACCAGCATCAGCAAACGGTTGTCATCGAAGCCTAAGGTTATACTGCTCTGCGCTGTGTCTGCGGCGGTCTTCTTGTGCCGGGATGCGAGCCTTGGCTGGGCGGTGCGTGACGTCAACGGGGCAGATCTCCTGATTCGCTAAACTGATGGTGAAAGCACATCACATTCGGCCTTATGCTTCAACCATGTGACCGGTTAATGAATTGGGTCCGACACTTGCAATGGCGACCCTCACGGTGTCACCGATAGTGTGGTCACCGGCATCCATGTACACCGACTGGAGGTAGGGCGAGCGTCCGATCAACTGGCCTTTCTGCCGGCCGGGCTTTTCCAGCAGGACGTCAAGCACCCGTCCTGTGCACGCCGCATTGAAGGCGGCCTGCTGTTCACCCAGCAGGGCCTGCAGGTCGGCAAGACGCTGCGTCTTTACATCTTCCGGCACCTGAGCAGCCTCGGTTGAAGCCGGAGTGCCGGGGCGCGGTGAGTACTTGAAGGAAAACGCCTGCGCATATGTCACCTGTGCAACCAGGTCCATGGTGGCCGCAAAATCAGCGTCGCTCTCTCCGGGAAACCCGACAATGAAGTCCGACGACATGGCGATGTCGGGCCGGGCGTCGCGGATACGGCTGACAAGTTCAATGTATTCAGCAGCGGTGTGTCTGCGGTTCATGGCTTTCAAAATGGTATCGCTGCCGGACTGAACCGGCAAATGCAGATACGGCATCAGTTTCGGGTTCGCTCCGTGCGCGGCAATAAGGTCATCGTCCATGTCGCGCGGATGGCTGGTTGTGTAACGCAACCGTTCCAGACCATCGACATCAGACAGCGCATTGAGCAGATGACCCAGTGTCCAGTCATGACCGGCAAGTCCGCTGCCGTGCCAGGCGTTCACATTCTGCCCGAGCAGCGTGATTTCACGCACCCCTGCATCCACCAGCTTGCGCGCCTCAGCGAGGATACGGTCGGCGGGGCGGGAAAATTCCGCTCCGCGGGTGTAGGGCACCACGCAGAACGTGCAGAACTTGTCACAGCCTTCCTGCACGGTGACAAAAGCCGCGACACCGCGCTTGACCGGCTTTGTAGAAGGTGCATCCAGGACGTCGAATTTTTCATCAACCGGCAGTTCGGTTTCGATCACGGCGGCTCCGGTTTCGCGGTGCCGGTCAAGCAGGTCAGGCAGGCGATGATAGGTCTGCGGGCCAAACACCAGATCAACTACAGGGGCACGGCGGATGATTTCTTCACCTTCTGCCTGGGCCACACACCCAGCCACGGCAATTTTCATGTCGCGCCCGCTGCGCGACTTCAACTTCCGCAACCGGCCGAGCTCGGAGTAAACTTTTTCGGCAGCCTTTTCACGGATATGACAGGTGTTCAGAATGACCAGGTCGGCGTCCTCGAGGCTTTCAGTGCTTACATAACCGCTTTCACTCAACACCTCGCCCATGCGCTCGCTGTCATAGACGTTCATCTGACAACCATATGTCTTGATGAACACCTTTGACGGCGCAACTGAGGGTGTTTCCCGCGGCGTTACTGGCATTGATGACGCTCCTGGATCAGCACGAATTTCGATTGGCCCAACCAACTCCATAAACCTGATCGTTGCTCTGCTCCGGTGAGCCTATAGTCGCTCATGGGTTTCCTGACAATGGCAATGGTTCAGCTTCGCTCAAGCAAAGACTGGCTGTAATCGCGTTACTGGCCGTGCCGTCGGAATTCCTGTAATAATTTGGCCGCACCCCGTCTGAGGCATAGCCGACGCTTTCATACAGCGCGTGGGCGGCCTGATTGTCCTCAGCATATTCGATGAATATCTTCCTTGTACCGGCCTGCCCGGCATACCGGCGCACCGCCTGCATCAGTGCGCGCGCCACGCCTCTGCGCCGGGCCTGCGGCAACACAGCCAGTGTCAGTATTTCCATTTCATCTGCCGCTGCGCGTAGCAGGACAAATCCGCAAGGGTGTTGCTCACCGGTATTTTCCTGCGTTGCCAGCAAGGCGATTGTGCCGGGTGTTGCCAACAGTGCCGCCATTGCAGCGCTGTCCCAGGCGTCTTCGAAACACGGCGTGTGAATGGCTGCAAGAACGTTTGCATATGCCACACCGGCAGGTTCGATCGACAACGTGCTTTCACGGTGTTTCACCAGCGGCAGTTGCGCCTTGGCATCGGGTGCCCGCAGGTAAAACGGAACGGCGGCAGCGCTGGTATCTGTGGCCTGACCGGCTAGCCTGGCAATCATTGCGACATCGGGAATGCTGCTGACTTCGGAAACGACCAACTCATCCGGCAGGTCAACCAGGCTTGCGCCTGAGCCAACTGCCAGGCCCGACCTGTCACTCAGCAACTCACCTGCCTGGGAAATGCCGAGTACGGATGCCGGGTGTATCGCATTGCCGTCGCCATCAAAGCCCTCAAGGTAAACCTCACCGCGGCGGGCGTCCTGTATGACCCAGATGTGGCGGCCATCTGAACAGGCCCGGCAGCTTCGCGCCAGCGCCGCGAAGGTGGTGATGCCGATTGCTGGCACTTTCAGCACCAGCGACAGACCGCGCACAAACGCCAGCCCGATGCGCACGCCGGTGAAGGTCCCCGGGCCTGAACATGCCGCGAGGCGCTCAATGTCTGCAAATGAAATGCCCGCCGACGCAATTGCCTCGTGTGCCATGTCGGCCAGACGCTCAGCGTGCCCGCGCTGCATGGGTTCACTGATGAGCGACAGTGGCCGGTTCGCGACTGTGTCGAATACACAGACCGAGCAGGCCGCATGTGCGGTGTCTACACTGAGAACAATCATGGCATAAGAGCCAATGCGCAGGTTAAGTGGCGGTCGGTCAGACCGGGCGAACTTCACTCACTTCCGGAATGAAGTGGCGCAGCAGGTTTTCGATGCCGTGCTTCAATGTTGCGGTTGAACTGGGGCAACCGGCGCATGCGCCTTTCATTTGCAGATAGACAACGCCTTCCTTGAAACCGTGGAAGGTAATGTCGCCGCCATCCTGTGCCACGGCCGGGCGAACCCGCGTGTCGAGCAATTCCTTGATGGTCGTGACGATCTGCTGGTCAGCTTCGGCAAACTCGCCTACATCGGCAACCGCTTCGGCTTCGCCATTGCGAATAACCGGCGCACCCGACATGAAATGTTCCATGATAGCGCCCAGCACAGCCGGTTTGAGATGCTGCCATTCGCCGTCGTCCTTGGTGACGGTGATGAAGTCGGCACCCAGGAAAACACCTTCCACACCTGCGACCGCGAACAGTTTTTCAGCCAGCGGCGAAATGGTCGCTTCATCGGCCGAGCGGAAATCCCGCGGATCACCTTCTACAACAGGTTTGCCCGGAAGAAACTTCAAGGTACTTGGATTTGGCGTGGCTTCGGTCTGAATGAACATATCCGTATGAACTCCTGCGGCAGCGCGCGCATGTAATCAGCATCGCCGGGTGAATGTTACCCTACATATAACGGTTTTCTGGAATAATTCCAGATTAGCTTGTCAGAATTTTGTTTTCCGGGACCTGACAAATCATCCTGATCTAACGAATGAAGCCCATAATACGCCGGACATCGACCATTACCGGCTCTGCAATGGCGTTTGCGCGCTCTGCACCGTCTTTCAGCACAGCGTCAATGTGATCCTGGGCCGCCATCAGTTTTTGCATTTCAGCGGCAATCGGCGACAGTTTTTCCACCGCAAGGTCGGCGAGCGCCTGTTTCAGGTCGGAAAACTGCCGTCCGGCAAACTGTGGCATTACGGTTTCAAGCTTGCTGTCCTGAAGAGCCGCAAAAATGCCGAGCAGGTTGGCGGCCTCGGGCCTGTCCTTGAGCGCTTCCATGGTTTCCGGCAGCGCATCCGGGTCGGTCTTTGCCTTGCGGATTTTCTTGGCTATCGTGTCTGCATCATCGGTCAGGTTGATACGTGACAGATCGGACGGATCGGACTTCGACATCTTCTTGTCGCCATCGCGCAACGACATGACGCGTGTGGCAGGACCGGTGATCAACGGTTCCGGCAATGGGAAAAAGCCATCCGGGTACCCTGCCTCGGTACAGGCATCGGCCATATCGATATTGAACTTCTGGGCAATATCGCGGGTCAACTCCAGGTGCTGTTTCTGATCCTCGCCGACCGGCACATGAGTGGCGCGATAGGCCAGTATGTCGGCGGCCATCAGGTTGGGATAGGCATACAGACCAACCGAGGCGTTCTCGCGATTCTTGCCGGCCTTGTCCTTGAACTGCGTCATGCGGTTCAACCAACCCATGCGCGCCACGCAGTTGAATATCCAGGCAAGCTCGCAATGGGCTGCAACCTGGCTCTGGTTGAAAACAATGTGGGCTGCCGGATCGATACCGGACGCGAGATAGGCTGCGGTGACTTCCCTGGTGCTGCGGGCAAGTTCTTCAGGGCCGCCCCACACTGACCTGTCCTGGGTAATCGCGTGCAGATCGACCACGCAATAGATGCACTCATACGATGACTGCATCTCAACAAAGCGCTTGATGGCCCCCAGATAGTTGCCCAGATGCAGATTGCCGGTTGGCTGCACGCCGGAGAAAACGCGTTGGCTGGGTTGGGACATTTTGTGAAAGCTCCGCTGGATCAGGACTGTTTATACCAAAGGAATTAGGTTCGTTGTCCGCGTATATGCCGCAATGTGCAGGCGCTGCCAAGCGCCGTCAGCCCTTGCGCGAAAAAGATTGTTTCAAGGCAGCCACATCGAGCGCACCCGTCCACCATGCAATTGCAAAATACACCGCCGCCCCGAACCCGACCATGGCGCCCAGCGCCGCCAGGCGCACAACGAACAAGGTATCGGCGCTGAAAATCGTGCTCACAAACTGCATGACGCCAAGCAGTGCAAATCCCATGACCAGGCTTGCGGCGATGATCCTGGGCAGAGCCTCGCGCATACGATCATCGAGCGCAAAGTCACCGCGTTTCGACAATGTGTAGCCCAACAGCAGGGCATTGACCCATCCAGCGGCCGTTGTGGCCAGCGCAACGCCGACATAGGCAATGAACGGGAACAGCGCCAGTGCACCTGCTATGTTGATGACAATCGAGATCAGAGCAAACCACATTGGCGTGCGGGTATCCTCTCGCGCAAAAAAGGCAGGTGAAAACACCTTGATCATGACGAAGGCAGGCAGGCCGGCTGCAAAGGCTGCAAGTGCCACCGATGTTGCACGCGCATCGTCTGCATCGAAGACGCCGCGCTCAAACAGTACATGGATGATTGGATGCGGCATCGCCATCAGGGCTACGGCAGACGGTATCGTGAGCAACATCGATATCTCGAGCGCCCGGTTCTGGCTTGACTGAACACCCTCATTGTCATCGGCCCGCAGCCGGCGTGACAGTTCCGGCAACAGCACCACGCCAATAGCGATACCAATGACACCCAATGGCAGTTGATAAATGCGGTCGGCATAGTAAAGCCAGGACGGAGCTGAATCCTGCAGCGACGCGATCATGGTGGACACCAGCAGGTTGATCTGGGTAATACCGCCTGCAATCAGGCCTGGAATGCCTAGGCTGACAAGCCGCCGGACCCCCGATGTGATCCTTGGCCGCCTGAGTTTCAGCGAGACCCCGGCCCGCGTCATGGCGATCCACAACATGATGAACTGCAAAAGGCCTGCGGCACTCACCCCCCACACCAGCGCAAAGCCGGTTCGCGGTTCAGCCCCCCACCCCGACAACAGCACGAATGCAAGCACCGCTATCAGCACGATGTTGAGGATGATCGGGGCGGCAGCCGCTGCGGTAAACCGGTGCAGCGAATTCAGGATGCCACCGATCAGGGCAACCAGTGACATGAAGGTCAGGTAGGGAAACGCAATCCGGGTCAACTGCACCGTCAGATCGAGCTTTTCCGGATTATCAATGAAACCGGGCGCCAGAATATAGATGATCAGCGGCATGGCCAGCATGGCCAGCGCCGATAGGGAAATCAGGAAAACCAGCAGGCAGGCCAGTACTTCTTCGGCAAAGCGGGTGGCTTCCGGTTGTCCTTCGCCTTCCAGCCGGCGGGCAAACAGCGGAACAAAGGCAGCATTGAATGCGCCTTCGGCAAACAGCCTGCGAAACAGGTTTGGAAACCTGAATGCGACCACAAACGCATCGGCGATGAGTCCGGTTCCGATAACGCTTGCCATCAGCACGTCACGGACAAACCCTAACACGCGCGAGATCATCGTCATGGCGGCAACTGTCGAAGCGGATCGTAAAAGGGCCATTGTTATTGGATGTGCCTTGCTTGCGCCGTATCAGGTTCGCGGTTTGCTCTGAACCCCTGACATCATGAAACAGGAATCAGCCGGTTTTTGAACTTGTAGACAAGCAGTTATGGTTCAGCAAGCCGGGCAAGCCGGCATTACCTGCTACCAGACCGGTTTGCCTGAATTCATCTTGCTCTATCCGGCCCTGGCAACTTCCTGCTTCCTGCCAGCGACCAGCACATCGAGCAGGCTTTCCTCTATTGACTGCAATCTGGTCTGGCTGGTGATTTTCTGGCCGATCAGGTCGGTGACGTAGAACACATCGACGGCACGTTCGCCGAATGTGGTGATCTGTGCTGAAGCGATGTCGAGATTCAGCCGGAACAGGCTGTCGGTCAGTTTGAACAGCAGGCCCAGCCGATCAAGGCCGGCGACCTCGATCACGGTAAACCTGTTGGACGTGTCATTGGACACGATGACCTGCGGTTCCACAGTAAAGGCCTTGATACGGCCTTTCGGGCGGGATGCTTCGGCGACGGCCTTGCGCAACTGGATCTTGCCGGCAAACGCCTGGCGCATCAGGTCGAGGATACGATCAATGCGGCGGTGTTCGTCATCTGCGTCTTCAAACTCACGCTGGATGAGGAGCGTATCGAGCGCCATGCCGTCGGCGGTGGTGAAAATCTTCGCGCCGACAATGTTGGCGCCCCCGGCGGCACAGGCACCGGTCAGCAAGGCAAGCAAGCGCGGATGATCCGGCACATATACGGTTATTTCGGTAATCGACTTGAAATTGTCGGTGCGCACGTCAAATGCCACGGTTTCTTTCGCCGCTTCGGCGCGTGCCAGCAATTTGGCATCCATCACCTGATGGTCGAGATCAACCGTATACCAGTAGGCGTCATAGTGGCGTTCCAGATAGGCCGACATGTCTGCCGCATCCCAGTCGGACAATGCACCGGTAAGCGCCATCTTGGCCGCCTCGATCCGATCGATTCTGGAAATCGAGGTATGCCCGCCGGACAGATGCGGCTCGGTTTCTGCATACAAAGTGCGCAGCAACTGGCCTTTCCATCCGTTCCATACACCTGGGCCCACAGCGCGAATATCAACCACAGTCAATATCAGCAACAGACGCAGCCGTTCCGGGCTTTGCACAATGTCAGCAAAGTCGGTGATGGTCTTGTAGTCCGACAGATCACGCATCTGCGCAGTCTCGCTCATCAGCAAGTGATGACGCACCAGCCACACGACCGTCTCGGTTTCGGACTTGCTCAGGCCGAGGCGCGGACACAGGGTGCCGGCAACCTTTGCACCGGCGATGGAATGGTCTTCCTTGCGCCCCTTGGCGATGTCATGCAGCAGAACGGCAACGTACAGAACACGCCTCGACACGACGCCCTGAATGATGCCCGAGGAAACCGGATGGTCCTGCTTCAACAGGCCCTGGTCGATTTTCGACAGGATGCCGACAGCCCGTATCAGATGTTCGTCCACCGTGTAGTGGTGGTACATGTTAAACTGCATCAGCGCCGTGATGCGTCCGAATTCCGGTATGAACCTGCCCAGTACGCCGGCTTCACTCATGCGCCGCAACACGGCTTCGGGATCGCGCGACTTGGTCAGGATATCGAGAAACAGCTCATTGGCTACCGGGTCTGCCCGCATCTGCTTGTCGATGGCACGGCGGCTGCGGCGCACCAGTTGCAAGGTTGTCGGATGTATCGACAGATTGTTGTGCTCGGCCACCCTGAACAGGCGGATGATCGACACCGGATCACGCACAAACAGGGTTTCATCTACCGCGCTTATGCGACCGGTTTCAATTTTGAAAATACCTTCGTCGTCCAGTTTGATCGAGCGCCACCCAAAGCGCTCAAACAGCTCGCTCATGCTCGGCACCTGCTTGATCTGCTGTGCCTCCAGCACAGCCGACATGATGCGCGTCAGATCACCAACATCCTTGGCGACCAGAAAATAGTGCTTCATGAAACGTTCGACAGACTTCAGTCCTGCATGAGCTTCATAACCGAGCCTGGCGGCCATTTCCGACTGCTTGTCAAAGCCCAACCGGTCGTCACCGCGGCCCGTCATGAAATGCAGATGGCAGCGCACCGCCCAGAGAAAGTCCTCGCAACTGATGAAACGATTCTGCTCCTTGCGGGTAAACAGGCCGGATTTGGCGAGTTCACGCACCGAGCGGGTGCCGTACACGAACTTGGCGATCCAGAACAGCGTATGGAGATCCCGCATGCCGCCCTTGCCGTCCTTGACGTCCGGCTCGACCAGGTAGCGTGACTCACCGGCGCGGCGATGGCGTTCATCGCGTTCCTCAAGCTTGTCGGCAATGAACTGGCGCTGATCACGCGCCAGAATTTCCTTGCCGTAGCGGGCCTGCAGATCGTCGAATAACGGCCGGTGACCGCAGATGTAACGGGCCTCCAGGACCGACGTCATGATCGTGGTGTCGGTGCGCACCAGCCTGATACACTCGTCGACCGATCGCGTGGCATGGCCGACCTTGAAACCCAGATCCCACAACAGGTACAGCACATACTCGACAACGCTCTCGCCCCAGGCGGTTTGCTTGTAGGGCAGCAGTAACAACAGATCGATATCGGAGCCCGGTGCCAGGGCACCGCGGCCATAACCACCCACGGCAACCAGCGATATGTGCTCCGATGTCGAGGGGTTGCTGGCGGCATAAACGGTCGAGGATGCAAATTGATAGATCGCGGTGATCAGATGGTCCTGCAGGGCCGACAACCGGTGGGCGCAGTCGCGACCCTTGCCGGTTTCGGTCAGCCGGACTTCTTCTTCTGCGCGTGATGTCTTGATCAGGTCTTTCAGATACTTCAGGGCCGCGGGCCGGAACTCAAGCCCGTCCACGCCATGCTTGTCGGCCAGAGCGGTCAGCTCGTGCAGAATCTGATCGGCGCAGTATTCCGGCGCGCACACGTCATTTCTGGCTGGCAATGGTACGACTGGCATGATCCCGGATCCATTCATTCGCGCACAGGCGCTGGTCATTACCGCATGATCTAGGGTCAGGACCCATTAATCTTATCCATTCTGCGGGAGGATATTTTGCTTCTGGCAAGGCGAGAGGTCGCAGGAAACCGTCCGGTTTTCAAGACCTTTCAACGCTGTCAGGGGCAAAATAGACCCCGCCCTACGGGTTTGAAGGAAAACACCCGCCTGAAGGCGAAAAATGCTCGAAAAGGCAAAAAGCCTTGTCTTGCGCTTTTTCAACATCATCCGAATGTTTTCATTCAAACAGAATTGCATAAGATTAATGGGTCCTGACCCTAACCCTTGTCGTCTGAAACGGCCAGTTTTTTCAACTGATAGACCAGTTCCAGCGCTTCGCGGGGGCTGAGATCGTCCGGCAGAACATCTTTCAGTTTTTCCTGCAGTTTCGACGGCCCGCCCGGCAACGCGGCAGTTTGTCTGGCAACAGGAACCGAAAATAGCGGCAGATTATCGATAATGTGGCTGCGCGACTGGGCGCGTTCGCTTTCCTCCAGCAAATGCAATACCTCGGACGCGCGTTCAATGACGCCTGCGGGCAGGCCTGCCAGCCTGGCGACCTGAATACCGTAGGACCGGTCCGCCGCACCGGGCGCTACCTCATGGAGGAATATCACCTCTCCTTGCCATTCGCGCACTTTGACAGTGGCATTCTTGACGCGGTCCAGCTTGCCGGACAAAGCGGTTAATTCGTGAAAATGGGTGGCAAACAGGGATCGGCAGCGGTTGACCTCGTGCAGGTGTTCGACACAGGCCCAGGCAATCGACAGGCCGTCATAGGTTGCCGTGCCGCGGCCGATCTCGTCCAGAATGACTAAAGAACGATCGGTCGCCAGATTAAGGATGGTTGCCGTTTCCACCATCTCCACCATGAAGGTCGAGCGCCCGCGCGCCAGGTCATCTGCCGCGCCCACCCGGCTGAAAATACGATCGACGACACCGATATGCGCCGACTTTGCCGGCACGAAGCTGCCTATCTGGGCCAACAGGGCAATGATGGCATTCTGCCTGAGATAGGTCGATTTACCGGCCATGTTGGGACCGGTCAAAAGAGTGATGTGGCGCGTTGGTGCGCCGTCGTCATCCAGCTCGCCTGCCGACAGCATGCAGTCGTTTGGTACAAATGAAGGCCCGGCCTGGCGACGCAGGGAAGCTTCCACAACCGGATGGCGTGCGGCCTCGATGTCAAAGCTGCGCGACGCATCGATGTGCGGTCTCGAATAATCGTGGCGCACGGCCAGTTCGGCAAGGGCGCAATACACATCCAGCTCAGCAAGCGCATCTGAAATCGCGTGCAGCATGGCGGCACGCTCACACGCTTCATCAGCCAGATGCTCAAACATCTCGATCTCGATGCTGCGAGCGCGGTCACCGGCCAGCGATATTTTCTGCTCCAGCCCGGTGAGCTCGGTCGTGGTAAAGCGCATGGCGTTTGCCATGGTCTGGCGATGAATGAACTGGCCGGCATGATCAGCCCCCAGCAACTGCTCGCCGCCCTGCTGGTTCAACTCAATGAAATAACCCAGCATGTTGTTGTGTTTTATCTTGAGCGCTTTCAGGCCGGTTTCTTCGGCATACCTGGTTTGCAGGCCGGCGATGACCTTGCGGCTTTGGTCACGCAGCGCGCGGTTTTCGTCAAGCTCGGCATTGGCGCCGGCCCTGATGAAACCGCCGTCACGCGTAGTGGCGGGCAAGTCTTCCGCCAACAGGCCTTCAAGATGCAGGGCGAAATCCGTGTCTGCTAGCTTAAGCGCCTGCCAGATGCCGGCCAGCTTGTCCGGCCACGGGTCAATACCTGACCTGTCCGAATAGGTCCCGGCGAGCCCGGCACACAACATGACGCCGTCCCTGACGGCAGCAAGATCGCGCGGGGACCCCCGCTTCAGGCTCAGTCTTGCCAGTGCCCGGTTCATGTCAGGCGCGTGGCGCAGCACGTCCCTGATATCTCCACACGGTGCGGTGTCGGATGCCAGCGCCTCCACGGCATCATGGCGCGCCACGATTTCCTCGACACCGGTTACCGGTGCCGCCAGGCGGTCTGCCAGCAACCTGCCGCCGGGACCTGTGACGCTGAGGTCAATGGTATGCAGCAGGCTGCCACTGCGATCCCCCGACAGGGTTTTTACAAGTTCAAGATTGGCCCGGGTTGCTGCATCGATCAGCACGATGTGACCCGGCTCTACCACCGTGGGGATACGCAGGCTCGGCATCTTGCCGACCTGGGTCAGCATCACATAGTCGAGCAGGACACCGGCAGCGGCGGTCGATGCCCGGTCAAAGCTGCCAAACGCATCCAGCGATGCCACCTGGTAATGCTCCTGCAGGCGATTGCGGGCCGAGGTTGAATCGAATCTGGAAGCGGGAAGCGGCGTTATGGTTGCCGCTACTTCGTCAAGCAGCAGCGATAGTTCGCCGTCACCCAGAACAGCGTCGGAAACCAGCATTTCCGATGGATCGATGCGCGCCAGTTCGGACATCAGCGACGGGCCGGTCACCGAGGTTACTGCAAACTCACCGCTCGACATGTCCAGCCATGACAGTGCCATGGTGTCGTCTGCCTTGGTGCGGGCCAGGCAGGCCAGATAATTGCTGCGCCCGGCCTGCAGGAGATTGTCTTCGGTGATCGTACCCGGGGTCACCAGGCGCACGACGTCACGGCGCACCACTGACTTCGACCCGCGCTTTTTTGCTTCCGCCGGGTCTTCGGTCTGCTCACAGACCGCGACCTTGTGACCAAGCCGGATCAGCCTTTGCAGATAATCATCGGCTGCATGAACCGGCACACCGCACATCGGAATGTCGTCGCCCAGGTGCTTGCCGCGCTTGGTCAGCGCAATTCCAAGATCGGCAGACGCCACTTCCGCATCCTTGAAGAACAGCTCGTAAAAATCGCCCATGCGATAGAACAACAGGCTTTCAGGATGAGCCTTCTTGATCTCGGTGTACTGCGCCATCATGGGCGTCATCCTGCCGGCCTGATCGGCGGCGGCAGCACTGGCGGCTGTTGGTTGCTGGTGTGGTCTGTTCATGGTGCCCGCAGACTACTCCATCACAGACGGTTTCGTCGCTTGCCCATTTGCTGCAATCCACAGCGGGTTTGGATCAGGGTCGTTCAGGTTCTATGCGGCATCGCCGGTTTGCATGAGACCTGCAACGGCCTCTTCAAGATCGGCACGATCAAACGGCTTGGTGAGATAGCCATCCATGCCAGCGTTCAGACAGGCGCGCTGGCTATCTTCGCGCAAATTGGCTGTCAGCGCGAGAATGGGTACCCGGGTCTGGACACCGTGGTCCTTCTCCAGTTGCCGGATCTGTTTGGTGGTCTGTACGCCGTCGATCTTGGGCATGAAAATGTCCATCAGAATAATATCGTGCTCGATGGACTTATTCGACTTCAACTGGTTTTTTATCTCGGTGACCGCCTTCGCGCCATTGTCAAGATGGGTCACCGTGTGGCCTGCCGCCTTCAGCATTTTCGTGGCCAGCAGCATGTTGATCCTGTTGTCTTCTACCAGCAGCACCTTGAGCCCGGCATCGTCCTTGACCCGGCGCAGCTGGCGGGCGGTTTTTCTCAGTGACGTAACCGGTTTGCGCATCGGATCACAGGTCGCGGTCAACTGTTCCAGCAGCGTTGCCCGGCGGGTCGGTTTCAGAAGATAGCCGATACGGACGTCGTCCATCAGTTTTCTGTAGGTGCGCCTTTCCTCCGGCTTCAGCAAAGCCCAGACGCCGACGATCTCCGAAAGCTCGTTGGCTGTCTTGAGAATATGGTCGCGGTTCTTTGCAGCCGCCGGGTCCAGGATGACCATGATGCGCCCGGCATCCGAGGCGTTCTTCATGGACGCAACCGTCCCGGCCAGACCATCGAAATTACCTACAGAGATGCATTGAGCACCAAACCCGTACAGGTAATCGTGCAGGGCAGAACGGGTCGCACCTGGCGGACTGACCAGAAACACCGTGCATCCCGACAACGCCTTGGCAGTGCTGGCGCCGGTATGTTCATCAGCGGATGGCAGGCGGGCATCAAACCTGAAAGTAGTGCCCTTGCCCACTTCACTCTCAAACGTGATCTTGCCATCCATCAGTTCAACAAGATGGCGCGAGATGGCCAGGCCGAGGCCGGTGCCGCCGGATGACTGGATTTCCGTTACCGACGACTGGACAAATCTTTCAAACACTGCCTCATGTTCAGCCTCCGGTATGCCGTGTCCGGTGTCGGCAATGCTGAAGGCCACGTGGTTTTCGCGTGTGCCGCGCTCAACCCTGACGAGGACGCTGCCCTGCTGTGTAAACTTGATGGCGTTACCGGCAATATTCAGAATGATCTGGCGCAGCCGCTGGGCATCACCGATCACCTGAACCGGCAGATCGGGGGCGATGTAGCAGCTTATTTCGATGGAATTTGCATGGGCACGGGCAGCCAGAAGCTCAACAGAGGCTTCCACCAGCTCACACAGGTTGAAGGGGGCGGGTACGATAGTCATCTCGCCGGATTCGGCTTTTGCCGCATCCAGCAATTCATCGATGATGGACAATAACGACCGCCCCGACATGTCGACCGCTTCGGCGTAACTGCGCTGTTCGTGGGACAGTTTGGTATCGAGCAGGAGATTGGTCATGCCGATGACACCGTTCATCGGCGTTCTGAGTTCATGTGACACTGCTGCCAGGAATCGAGATTTTGCGTTGTTGGCCTCATCGGCATGCTGGCGGGCGGTGCGCAAATCCTTAAGGGCGCGCTGCAATTCGACCAACTGCCGGTTTGTCATGGCCCAGACATGCTGAAAGGCCATCAACAGGAACACGACCAGCCCCGCAAACAGGATACGCGATAAAACCTCTAGCTGGTTTGCCTGCATGCTTATCGCAACAATATTGATGAGCACCGCAAACACTGCCAATACAGCAGCGATCCGCACCAGAATGCCGGTACGACTCTTCAGCCCGTCCGATCCCATTGATCTTGGCCACCGCCGCCGTTCGGTACGGCTGCCTTGCGATTTCTGCACCACACGCTTTCCCCATTTGCAGTATGTCTGCGGAGAACTATCGCATTGCAATGCTTAGGACCGGGCTAGCCGGATCGTTAGAATTTTATCGATTGGGTTAAACTCTATCAGGCCGGATCATCTTGAACGGCCCCAACCAGCCAGTCGCGAAATGCCCGCACACTGGGGCGGTCCAGGTAGTCAACCGGACACACGAACCAGTACCAGTGATCCGACGGCAGAACCAGGTCAAACGGTTTGATCAGTCGCCCGCTTTCGAGATCCTGACGCACCAGAAACTCGCTGACCAGCGCCACGCCACCGGCATTGATGGCGGCTTCCACGGCGAGTGAATCGCTGGTCATCACCGGGCCCCTGTTGCTGTTGGGCAGGCTTACGCCGGCGGTTTTCAACCACATGGCCCAGTCGGGCTGTGTACCTGCCGCAGCGAACCAGTCCACATGGATCAGGGTATGATGAGCCAGGTCCTGCGGCGTCAGCAGCGGATGGTCGCCTTGCAGCAGAACCGGCGAGCACACCGGTATGACGTCCTCGCTCACCAGTGTTTCAGCATGTAGATCCGGATACGGACCGGTACCGAAGCGAATGGCCGCATCCACCCCGTCAGCGGTAAAATTTGCAATGGACAAGGACCCGTCCAGCCGCACGCTGATTTCAGGGTGAGCCATGTTGAACTCCGCCAGGCGCCTGACCAGCCATTTGCCGGCAAACACCGGTGCGGACGAAATCACCAGCGGTGCATCTTCATCGAGGGTTTCCAGATTGCGGCATCCCTGCCGCCACAGGTCCAGGCCTTCAGTCAGATAGGGCAACAGGGCCGCTCCCCGGTCCGTCAGCCGGATGGAACGGACAGTGCGGTGAAACAGCGGAAACCGGAAATGTTCCTCCAGCGTCTTGACCTGGTGGCTTATGGCTGCCGGTGTCACGGCAAGTTCGTCTGCAGCGGCACTCATGCTGGTGATC
>JABDRA010000212.1 GCA_013041995.1 Anderseniella sp.
GGGAAATATTGCGCTGGTCGGCAGCGTCGCCCAAACGCTCGACAATGCGGACCTGCGCAAAACCACGCCCGCGTTCCCGGGTGATTTCAGCACGAACCAGTTCGCCTTTTTGGGCACCGCCTTCATCGCCGCGTGCAACTTCAAACTCCAGCCTGTCCTTGCGGTTGGCAGACAACACCCGTCCGTTACCTCGCAAAGAGGGCTGGTACACGCCAACGATATGGCCTTTCGCACCCTGCAATTTGCGTATGATGCGGGCTTCATAGGGATAGGTCGCGTCATTGGTGCGCGAGAGACGGCACAACAACTGGTCTCCGACACCTGGGGGCTTTATCGACGATGCGCGATTGCGGCCCGTAGACATCAGAATAATGACTTTTGGAACGGCTTCGCCTTCACGTGCCCATTCGGCCGGCTCACCGAAAAGTTCACCGTCGGAATCAACGCCAGTAACCCGCAGCACCGTTACCGGCGGCAGGCCTGCTGCGTCCGACATGCGCTTGCGCCGGGTCGCAATCAGGCCGTCATCGGCCATCTTGCGCAGTATCTTCTTCAACTCGATGCGGTCTGCACCCTTGACCCCGAACGCACGGGCGATCTCGCGTTTGCCGACTTTGGCATCTGCCGTCTTGAGGAACTCGACGATCTGGTCGGGCGACGGCAGGCCGCGGCTTGCTGGCATGTCAGCCTTCTGCTTTCGTCACGGTCTTCTTGGCGGCTTTCTTTTTCGCGGCCTTTTTGGCAGCTTTCTTCTTTGCCGGCTTCTTTTTGGCCTTGGCACCGCCTTTGGCTGTAATCAGTTCGACGGCCTGTTCCATCGTGACATCTTCAGGCGTGATGTCTTTCGGCAAGGTCGCGTTGATCTTGCCGAATTTGACATAGGGGCCATAGCGGCCATCCATCACCAGCACGTTGCCGCCGCCATCAGGATGAGCACCAAGATCTTTCAGCGCGCTCTGCTGGCCACGTTTACCGCGGCTGGCAACTTTTTCGGCTAGGAGATCAACGGCACGGTTGAGGCCGACATTAAAGATTTCCTCGAAATCACTGAGGTTTGCATAGACACCTTCATGCAGCACAAACGGTCCGTATCGGCCCAGGCCCGCTGTTATCGGCTTGCCGCTTTCGGGATGCAGGCCAACTTCGCGCGGCAGGGACAACAGCCGCAAGGCGAACGCCAGATCGACTTCATCGGGCTTGATGGTTTTCGGAATGGACGAGCGCGGTGGTTTCTCACCGTCTTCAGCCTTGCCCAATTGCACGTAAGGACCAAAACGTCCGTCATGACGGGTAACCGGTAGTCCGGTTTCCGGATCCTTGCCCAATTCGATGCCATCGGCGGGCACCAGGGATGCATCACCTTCGCCCGGCGTTCCAAGTTGCTTGGTGAACCGGCACTCGGGATAATTGGAACAACCGACAAAGGCACCGAACTTGCCCAGCTTCAGAGAGAGCTGGCCATTGTCGCAGGACGGGCACGCCCGGCGATGAGTGCCATCTTCGCGCTCCGGAAACACGTGGTTTTCAAGCAGATCGTTCAGGGCATCCAGAACGTGGGTAACCCGCAATTCCTTGGTGCCGTCGATCTGGTTGGAGAAATCCTTCCAGAAATCACTGAGAAGCTGCTTCCAGTTTTTCTCACCGGCCGACACAAGGTCCAGTTGTGCTTCCAGGCCGGCTGTGAAATCGTATTGCACGTAGCGTGTGAAAAACGATTCCAGGAATGCCGTAACCAGCCGGCCCTTGTCTTCCGGGATCAACCGCTTGGCATCCATGCGAACATAACCACGGTCGTTCAACACAGTCAGAATGGCGGTGTAGGTCGAAGGGCGACCAATGCCCAGTTCTTCCATGCGCTTGATAAGTGACGCTTCCGAATAGCGTGGTGGCGGTTCGGTGAAATGCTGAACCGGCTCAATCTTCTGCGCTCCGACAACGTCTCCCTTGGTCAGCTGGGGAAGGCGTTTGTCGTCTTCATCTTCGGTGTCGTCCTTGCCTTCTTCATAGACTTTCAGGAAACCGTCGAATTTTAGCACGGACCCATTGGCCCGCAGGCTGTAGGGTTTGCCGTCATTGCCGGTGGTTGTGATATCGGCACTGGTACGCTCGAAGTCGGCGCTTTCCATCTGGCTGGCCATGGTTCGCTTCCACACCAGGACATAAAGAGCATACTGGTCTGCATCGAGCACGCTGCGAACTTCCTCTGGCGCGCGTGACAGTTCGGTTGGCCGGATCGCTTCGTGGGCCTCCTGGGCATTCTTGGCCTTGGATTTGTAAATCCGTGGCGCCGACGGCAAGTATGGTTCGCCATATGTCGACTGAATGACGTTGCGGGCAGCGGCGATGGCTTCATTTGCCATCTGTACGCCGTCGGTACGCATATAGGTGATCAGGCCGGTGACTTCGCCGTTCAGTGTCACGCCCTCGTACAGTTTTTGCGCTACCTGCATGGTGCGTTGCGATGAAAAACCAAGTTTGCGTGATGCTTCCTGCTGCAGGGTTGACGTTGTGAAAGGTGGCGACGGATGACGCTTTGCCGGTTTGGTTTCAACCGAGCCGACTGTGAACCTTGCATCTTTCAATGCCGCTTCAATGGCGCGCGCAGCTGTTTCGTTGCCGATATCGAGCTTGTTCAACTTCTTGCCGTCAACGGCCTGCAGGCGGGCAGCAAAGGCTTTGCCGACGCCGGTCTTCATGTCGGCTTCGATGGTCCAGTACTCGTCCTTGATGAACGCTTCAATTTCCAGTTCACGTTCGCATATAAGGCGCAACGCAACCGATTGAACGCGACCGGCAGAACGGGCTCCCGGCAATTTGCGCCACAGGACCGGAGAAAGATTGAAGCCAACAAGGTAATCAAGCGCGCGCCGGGCAAGGTAGGCCTCCACCAGCGCATCATCGATCTGGCGCGGATTTTTCATCGCGTCCAGCACCGCAGTCTTGGTTATGGCGTTGAACACAACCCGTTCGACATGCTTGTCCTTGATGACACCCTTGCGGTTGAGCACCTCGAGAACATGCCAGGATATCGCTTCACCCTCACGATCCGGGTCAGTTGCCAGTATCAGTTTGTCGGCCGACTTCATCGCGGTCGCGATATCGCCCAGCCGTTTAGACGATTTCGAATCCATTTCCCAAAGCATTGCAAAGTCTTCATCGGGTTTGACCGAACCATCCTTGGCCGGCAGGTCACGGATGTGGCCATAGGAGGCCAGGACGTGATAGTCGCTGCCCAGATATTTATTGATGGTCTTTGCTTTTGCGGGCGATTCTACGACAACTACATTCATGGTGAAGCGGATAATCCTGTGCTTAAAGCCAGCCCTGCACATGGTGCCGGGGTTGTTTCAGGTCAAGCGTCATAGGGCCAAACCACCGGTTCGCGCAAGAACCTTGGACAATGATAATTGGGAAACTTGTCTTAAAAGGTGCCGACTAGGGCGCCGGATATCACCGAATTCGCTGAAGCTCGCTAACCTGAACTAAACGGTAAGTGACACCCGCTGTCCGGGATGTCTTTCCAGACGCCCGGTCAGGTCAAGCTCCATGATCACCATTTGCACGAGCCGCGACGGCAAGCGGGATTCTCGTACAACTACATCGACTTCGACCGGATCAGGCCCGAGCAGATCCATGACAGTTTGCCTTTGGTTATCATCCACTATCGGATCGGTACGGGGCAACTTGCCTGCCTTTTCGTCGGTCGCAGTCCGATGTCCCGCTTTTTGAGATATAACTTGATGCTCAGGTTGAAAATCGCCGCCGCGGTCGGACGCATATAAATGACTGGCTTCGAGGACATCAAGCACGTCGCGGGGTGCTGCTACCAGCATCGCACCGTCCTGAATCAGCTTGTTGGTGCCCTCGGACCGCGGATCGAAGGGCGAGCCCGGCACGGCAAACACGTCGCGTCCGATTTCATTGGCCAGACGCGCTGTAATCAGTGAACCTGACCGCATCGCCGCCTCGATCACGACGACGCCGGCCGCCAGTCCTGCAATGATCCTGTTGCGCCGCGGAAACAGATCGGCTCGCGGCTGTGTGCCTGGCGGCATTTCTGACACGATACAACCGTCAGACGCGATCTGGGCATGAAGGTCGCCGTTTTCCGGTGGATAGATCACGTCAAGCCCGGTCGCAATGACCGCAATGGTTCCCTGATCCAGCGAGGCCTCATGGGCAGCGGTGTCTATTCCGCGGGCCAGGCCCGATGCAATTATCCAACCCGATTGTCCGAGTTCCCCGGCAACATGGCGGGCAAAGCGCTTGCCATTGGCAGATGAATTGCGCGACCCGACGATCGCGCAGGTGGGGAGTTGCAGCAGGTCGGACTTGCCGGCAACAAACAACACTGGCGGCGGATTGACGGTTTCGGCCAGAAGCCGGGGAAAGCCCGCTTCACCATGCGTTATGATCCGCCCGCCACAGGCATGTGTTTTCTCGAGATCGCGTAACGCCCGGTCTCGCGAATACAGTTTGACACGGCGACCTCTGGTAACGCGCGACGCAAGATCGGGCAGGGCGATTATGGCCTCTTCCGCCGAACCGTACAGTTCCAGCAGTTGTTGGTATGTTGCCGGTCCGATATTGTCACTTTGAGCCAGTTGCAGGCGAGATACCCGCTCTTCGTCTGATATGTCCTGGCGTTTGGACATGTCACTCACGACGGTTTCGGTTTGGAGCCAATCCGTGTCTCTTGACCTTTAAACAACCGGGCGATGTTTTCCCGATGGGTCAGGTAGACGATAATTGTCATGGCAAAAAGGGCCAGCGCCAGTTTGATATTGCCTATATAAAGCGCATAGGCCGGCACAGCCACAGACGCGATCAGCGCTGCGAGCGATGAATAGCGCAGCGAGATGGCCAGTGTGAGCCAGATGACTGCGAAAACCGCAAGAAATTTCCAGCCAAAGCCCAACAGAACCCCTACATAGGTCGCGACACCTTTTCCGCCCTTGAACTTCAGCCATATTGGCAAGATGTGCCCGATAAAGGCGCCAAAACCTGCTGCAACTGCAGCGTCAATATTCACAAGTTGCATGGCGGCAACAACCGGTAATGTACCTTTCAGGGCGTCCAGTAGCAGCGTCGCGGCGGCGGCAGGCTTGCTCCCGGTACGCAATACATTCGTCGCCCCGATATTTCCGGAGCCTATGTCCCGGAGATTTCCAAGGCCGAACACCCTGGCGATCAGAATGCCGAAAGGAATTGAGCCGCTCAAATAGCCCAGACCGAAGCATAGTGAAATCACGCCGAGCCATTGCGGGTTCATTCCAAAGACTGAATCCATTCGCTACGCGCTCCCGTATTTGATGAACACTGCCTGTCGCAAGACAGTATCCGGCAGGCGATGGTGCCCGTCAGTATTCAGACAGTTTATACACACTGTGGCCGCCGACAATGGTTTCCGTGACACGACCCTCAAACGCACGGGTTTCGAAAGTCGTATTGCGTGACGCTGATTTGAGCAGATCTGCCTCAACAACCCAGGGAGCCGTCATATCGACAATTGCCAAATCGGCGTTGCCGCCCTGTTCCAACCGTCCACCCTGGATGTTGAGCAGTCGGGCCGGTGCATTGGTCATTGCCTCGATCAGGCGTTCAAGTGGCAACTGATCGGAATGAACAAGCGACAATCCCGCTGACAGCAAGGTTTCGAGGCCGATTGCGCCGAAGGCTGCTTCCGAAAAAGGTACTCTTTTGGTATCGGCATCCTGCGGGTCATGGCTTGAAACAATCACGTCTATGGTTCCATCGGCAACGCCTGCGACAAGCGCCTTGCGGTCTTCCTCGCGCCTTAATGGCGGGGACAGTTTGAAGAACGTACGATAAGCGCCGATGTCGTGCTCGTTCAGGGTCAGGTGATTGATTGAAACGCCGCACGACACCGGCAGGCCCCGGTCCTTGGCATGACGAATAACGTCAAGCGATGCCGCACAGGAGATCTGAGCTGCATGGTAGGGAGCACCGGTCATCTCGACCAGCCGGATATCACGTTCAAGGGCAATCAATTCGGCTGCCGCCGGAATGCCGGGCAGGCCCAGTCTCGTCGCTGACTCACCCGAATGCATGACACCGCCGGCCAGATCAGAGT
>JABDRA010000216.1 GCA_013041995.1 Anderseniella sp.
CCATAGATAACTGTGGTCTGTTGCACGGGGCAGATGTCAGGTAGACTGAGGGTGGTTTGCAAGACTTGCTACGGTGGTAGTAACCAACAAAGGCAAAAGCCTTGAGACGCCTGGGACAAATTCACACTATGCCACAGATGACAAGCCCTCCCGAAGTCATCATGCTGTCAACATCTGACATCGAAAATTATGCCCGGTACTCGCGAGCTGCGTGGGAGAAATTCTGTACTGTTCGCGGCTATGATTTTTTTCACTATCCAGAGAAAATGCTGTCGGACATGCATGTCAACTGGAGTAAAATTGAAATGGTGCGCCGACATCTGGCAGCCACCAAAACGGATATGGTTGTTCTGGTTGATGCCGATACATATGTTTGTGATCCCGAGTTGCGCCTTGGCGCAATAGCGGACGGTTATCCAGGCAAGGACCTGATGTTCTCGAGGGACTGTCGGAATATCGGCCCTTTAATCTTTCCATTGAACCATGCAGCGGCGTTCAGGTACAAAACCCGGAAATTGCCGAATGCAGGATTTGTCCTCATCAGAAACACGGAATTTTCACGAAAATTCTTTGACAAGTGGCTTGATCTGGCGCGCAACGAATTGAAAGCGCTCGCCGACACTCATCCTCGCAATCAGCGGGTTTTGTGGGAAGGGCTATACTTCCAGAACGAGGACAAAATCGCTCTATTGGATCGCGTGGTCGAGCGCGTGGGTGGCGTTGCCAATATTGCAAGTGCCATCCGCCATGGAGCCAAAGTGGTACATGTCAAAGAAGGCCTGACGGAAGCACAGGCCAGAGAACTCGAAGACCTTGTCAATGTCACAAGCCAGTAAACCTGACGGGCCGCTGTCAACGGATTCATGGCCGACGAATGCGTAGTCCATACCGAGCGTTCAAAACTGATTTGATAGAAGAGAAATCTTACTGGCCTGCACTCGCGCCGCTGATGCTTCAGTACCAAAAATATGGTGGCGCAGCCACTCGACCCATTGCCGGGAAAACCGTCATATCACTCACCAGCTTTCCAGCGCGGTTCAGCAAGCTGCATAACTGCATCCGGTCATTGCTCAGCCAGAGAGTTCAATCGGAAAAAATTGTGCTGTATCTGACCCGGGAGGAATGCGCGCACATCCAGTTGCCCCGAAAACTCGTGGCGCTACAGGACATTGGACTGAAGATCAGGTTTGCGGATATCAACCTGCGATCCCTGAACAAGATATTTCACGCACTTTACGACTTCCCGGAGCACACGATTGTCACTTGTGACGACGACAAAATCTATCCTGCCGGGTGGCTCGAAGGGTTGCTTCGGACACAATCGAAGCATCCTCGCCATATCATATGTAACAGGTCGCGACTAATTCAGTTCGACGAAAAATGTGGTCTCATCGTTCCGTGGGATCAAACAGCTTGCATATCGAAAATGGACATGGCAGCAAAGTTTCAACAATGCGAAAACAGAATTCCCCCCAAGCAATATCAGTGAAACTCAGAAAATGCGCCTCAAACTTCATATCGGCAGTGGCAAAACTGGAACAACTTCTATTCAGAAAACCTTGCACTACAATCGAGAATTTTTGGCACAACATGGTGTACTTTATCTCAGCCTTGGAAATCAGGAAAACCACAATCTGCTGGCTGTCGGTTTTCGGGGAGAAAATCAGCCGCAACGCCGAATGCTGAAGAGGTATGGAACCAACCGGAATGTCATGTCCGCATTTCGCGACGCCTGGCTAGACGTCAAGAACCAAGCTGAGCAAAAAGACTTTCATACTGTGCTCTTGTCAGGCGAGGATTTTTTTGTGCCCTCTGCTAATCGCATGGATAGTGAGCACATTCATAACATCTTCCCGAAAGTAACAAATGTAGATGTGGTCGCCTATTTGCGTCGACCATCTGCGCACTACACTTCCCGGATTCAGCAACACCTGAAGGCCGCACATACAATACCGGCTCCCGTTCGGACCGACTATGCGGCTCATCTTGATGGCTGGCAAAATGTCGGGGACTTGCATCTTTATGAGTTCAACAAGGCGTTGCTATACAAAGAGGATGTAGTGCACGATTTTTGGCACAGGGTTCTTTGCAATGTACCATTGCCGGAAATGGCCGTTTCAATCAGGGAAAACGAAAGCCTTTCTGCTGAAGGGCTTTATGTAATGCAATATTTCAGGCGTCATCGGTATCCTGACCGGGACAATCACATATTTCGCGACTCTGACAAATTGGTTCGCTTGATAAGACTCATTGAGAGTTCAAACGATCGCAACGTCTTGTTCACTCGTTTGAAGTTGCAGGAGCACATAAGCAATCACATAGACTTTTCGACTGAAGACAATTCGGTTTTGAAAGAAAAATTCGGTTTTCAGTATGAATTTTTGAAACACGAACAACCAAAGAATTGTTCCTTTAGCCCAGACAAAGACCGTCCGTTAAGCGTACAGGATCTCGTCAGTGTTGATTTACAAAAGGTTGACTTGTTAATTGATTATCTGCGCACTGATCGACGAATTCCGATGCTTACACGTTGGGTAATGGGTCGTAAATTACAACTATGTATGCAACACTAAATTAGCAATGGTTCATCACCTGCGCATGCAGTCACATCTCAGTGACACGTCAGAAAGTGTAACCCAGAAGCTCAATTTCCTCCGGATATGTCTGCGCTATCAGATCGCGGGTTGTCTCATTGTAAAGTTCCCGGTAGTGACGGCGATCCTTGCGACTATGTTGGTAGG
>JABDRA010000225.1 GCA_013041995.1 Anderseniella sp.
TGCGAGCGGCTGGCGCGGTTTTTGCCAAGCTGCAATCGGCCTCGGGCTGGCTGCAAATCGCCATTGGTCTGCTGGTCGGTGTCGGATCCGCCATGTTGGCATCCCGCAAATTGTCCACCAGGTTCCGCGCCCGCAATTCCGTGGAGCGTATTTTCCTGACCGTGCTGATCATCTGCTCGGCTGTCGCCATCCTGACAACTGTCGGCATCGTGTTTTCCGTCATATTCGAGACGCTGCGGTTTTTCGCCAAAGTGCCGGTTACCGAATTCCTGTTCGGCACCCAGTGGAGCCCGCAAACCGCGCTTCGTGCCGACCAGGTGGGCTCATCTGGCGCGTTTGGCGCGGTGCCGCTGTTCATCGGCACGACCCTGGTGATGCTGATCGCCATGTGTGTGGCCGGGCCGATCGGATTGTTCGCCGCCATTTACATGGCCGAGTATGCCAGCCCGCGGGCGCGCTCGATCGCCAAGCCAATCCTGGAAGTGCTGGCGGGCATTCCGACCGTCGTGTTCGGTTTCTTTGCCGCCTTGTCAGTCGCGCCCGTGATTCGCAGGTGGGGTGAGAGCATCGGGCCGGAAGTTGCATCTGAAAGTGCGCTGGCGGCAGGCATTGTCATGGGCGTGATGATTATTCCCTTCATGTCTTCCTTGTCTGATGATGTCATCAATGCGGTACCCCAGTCGTTGCGTGATGGATCCTATGCCATGGGCGCAACCAGGTCCGAGACGGTCAAAAGGGTGGTGTTGCCGGCAGCGCTGCCGGGCATTGTTTCCGCGTTCATGCTGTCTGTATCGCGCGCCGTTGGAGAGACCATGATCGTGGTCATGGCGGCAGGCCTGGCGGCTCATGCGGTCAGTTGGGATCTCATTGAGACTTTCAATCCGCTGCAGGCAGTGACCACGGTCACGGTGCAGATCGCGACCCTGCTGGTCGGTGATCAGGAATTCGAAAGCTCCAAGACATTGTCGGCGTTTGCCCTCGGCTTCGTCCTGTTCTTCTTCACGCTGATTTTGAACATGATCGCACTGCGCGTGGTCGCACGCTTTAAGGAACAGTATGACTGATATGGCAAATCCCGTGCCCGTTCGGGCAGGCAGGTCGCAGTCAACCGTCATTGATGCGGCTCGCCTCAAAAAGCGCTATCGGGCAGAAGCCAGGTTCCGCTGGTATGGCATCGCAGCGATCGGTTTTGCCTGCGCGTTTCTGGTCCTGTTGCTGAGTGACATACTGCTGAAAGGCCTGCCGGCGTTCGAGGCCAATACCGTGACACTTGATGTCACGCTGGATGACAGCAAGATCGATCCCGATGCAATCAGCAAGGGCAACTACAACTCTATCGTCAACAGCGCCATTCGGGCGCAATTTCCCGGCGTCAAGTCGCGCAGCGACCGCCGTGCTTTGCCAAAACTGCTGTCATTTGATGCTGCCGATAAAGTCCGCAGGGAAGTTATCGCCAATCCGTCCCTTATCGGCACGACCCGGAGCTTTGATCTGAAGCTGTCCGATGAGGCGGACCTGTTCCTGCAGGGTATGAGCACTGATGAGTTTGATATTCCGGTGACCGGCAGTCTTTCAATAGAAGCAAGTGGAGACGGTTTCAGGCTGACGTCGAGTGGCAATGATTTTGCCGGTGTTCTGGCAAGGGTGAAGCAACGGCTTGAAACCCGGCGTGACAGGCTGTCACTGGACGCATCGAAACTGGAGCGCGTGCGCGACCGGTTGGCTGCTGAAATACCGGTCGCCGAAGCAGCGGTCGCTGAAGCCGGAGCCGAAGCAACCAATACTCATCCTGCAAAACGCCGTCTGGCAAAGCTCCAGGCTGATACAAGCAGCGTTGCTGCTGCACTTGCACGGCTGAAGGCGCAGACGGATGAGCTTTCTGCCAGCATAGACAATCCCTCAAGCGCAGAAACACTGACGCCGGTATTGCCGTCATATTTTGTCAGGCTGCCCGAAAAAGGTGTGGTCAAGATTGCCGAGATCGGCAGCGACTATATCACCGGTCAGGCCTACATGCCGGTTGCGGCAACCGGCGCGATAGCGGCCGGAAGCTGGTCACTGGTTGAGTATTCACAACCGGAAGCAGACCGTCGCATCAATGACAAGGAAATCATCTGGCTCACCAGTCTTCGCGATGCCGGGATGGTCGAGAGC
>JABDRA010000234.1 GCA_013041995.1 Anderseniella sp.
ATGCCGAAAAGCCGTTGCGACAGCGCGCCCAGCAGGGCGGTATCGAACGCCCCGAGCATGGCGCCGAGGCCGGCGAAGATCGTCGCCACGCCTGCCAGTGTGAAAGTTACCGGATAGCCGCGCAAAAGCGCTGCCGCCAGCACAAGGAACATCGCAATATCGAGATTGTCGGTAATGAAACTCATTCCCGGCGCTCCAGCCGGGCCAGGTCACGCAACAGGCACGCGATACCCTGGATCAGCAGCAGCAGGCAAAACGCCGGGATCAGACTCTTGAGCAGAAATGAAGCGGGAATGCCGCCAACAGAGATGGCGCCTTCCAGAATGGATACGGAGTTGCGCACATAGGGCCAACTCACCCACAGAATAAGGACAAGCGACGGGATCAGCAGCAACGCGGCACCAGCGGCATTCACCCGGGCGCGGCCCTTTTCATCGCGGCGACTATAGAAAATATCGACGCGAACATGCTCATCCACCAGCAGCGTGTAGCCGGCACCCAGCATGAACAACGCCGCGTGCATGTATAAGACACCTTCGCCCAGAAATACGAAGGAGACCCCGAACAGGTAGCGCATCACCACGATGGCGAACTGCAACAGCACCATCGCCAGCGCCAGCCAGCGCACGGTCAGCCCGCACCACCGGTTGACCGCATCCAGCCGCTCAGCCCAGTCCCTCATCATGAAACAACGCCCTCAAAGATTGCAGACCGGTCCCGGCACGGAACCGGCCGCAAATAGTGTCATCAGCCACCGTACTTGTAGTCCAGGGCGCGGGCATTCATCTGGCCGTTGTCGGCATAGACCATGTAGTCGGAGATGGACGTGCGATAGGCAAGGAAGCTCTCAGTGATTTTCTTGACCAGTTCATCCTGGTCATTGCGCAAATCATCGATCACTTCACCGGCCGCATTGCCCATGGCCTTGATGACGTCTTCCGGCAGCATCTTCACCTGGACGCCATGTTCGGCCACCATCTGCTTCAGGGCTTTGGCATGCTTGGTGGTGTATTCGGTCCACACCGGATTATAGAGCGATTCACAGGCAAAACTGACAGCCTGCTTGAGATCATCCGGCAGGCCGTCATAGGCCGCCTTGTTGAACCCGCACTCTTCAGCTGATGACGGTTCACCAACGCCCGGCCAGTAATAGTTCTTGGAAATCTGATAGAAGCCGAGGGCCGAATCCGTCCATGGGCCGATGAATTCACCGGCATCGATGGTGCCGGACTGCAGCGCCTGGAACATGTCGCGCCCACCCATGGCTTGCACCGCCATGCCGAGCTTGGAGCACATCTCCGACGCCAGACCGGTGGTGCGGTAGCGCAAGCCCTTGAGGTCATCCACTGATTTGATTTCAGTGCGGAACCAACCGGCCCACTGCGGACCGGAATTGCCGCACAGGAACGGCTTCAAGTTGAAGCGGGCATACATTTCATCATAAAGCGCCTGGCCACCGCCATGGTTGAGCCAGCCCACCTGTTCATCTGCCCTGAGGCCGAACGGCTGTGATCCGAACAGCAGGATACCCTTGGATTTCGAGCCCCAATAGGCCGGCACCGCATGATAAAGCTCGGCTGTGCCTTCAGACACGGCGTCGAACACGCCGCGGCCGGGCACCAGTTCACCGGCAGCATAAAGCTCCACTTCAATGCGTCCGCCGGAAGCAGCCGTAATGCGGTCTGCCAGCATCTGGGCTGCAACACCGGGTCCCGGCAGGTTTTTCGGCCACGCGGTTACCATCTTCCACTTGCGCTTGTCCTGGGCAATTGCCGGTGTGGCAAGGGCGGTGGTTGCCACGGCCCCGACAGCGCCTGTCTTGATGAAATCACGTCTTTTCATGATGGTTCTCCTCTTTCGTGTTTTAGCTCACTCACCCAAAATTCCCGGCAGGTTCAGCCCGTGCTCGCGGGCACACTCGATCGCCGTTTCATAGCCTGCATCGGCATGGCGCATGACGCCGGTTGCCGGATCATTCCACAATACGCGGCCAATGCGCCTCGCTGCATCATCAGTCCCGTCACAGCAGATCACCATGCCGGAATGCTGCGAATAGCCCATGCCGACACCACCGCCGTGATGCAGCGACACCCAGGTCGCACCCGATGCGCAATTGAGCAACGCGTTGAGCAGCGGCCAGTCGGACACCGCATCAGAGCCATCCTTCATGGCTTCGGTCTCACGGTTGGGTGAGGCAACCGACCCTGAATCCAGATGATCGCGCCCGATGACAACCGGCGCTTTAAGTTCGCCCGATTTGACCATTTCATTGAATGCCAGCCCGAGCCGATGGCGCTGCCCCAGCCCGACCCAGCAGATGCGGGCCGGCAGGCCCTGGAACGCAATGCGCTCGCGCGCCATGTCCAACCAGCTGTGCAGGTGCTGGTCATCCGGGATCAGTTCCTTGACCTTGGCATCGGTGTTGTAAATGTCTTCCGGATCGCCTGACAGCGCACACCATCTGAACGGGCCGATGCCCTTGCAGAACAACGGCCTGATATAGGCAGGCACGAACCCGGGAAAGGCGAAGGCATTTTCCAGGCCCTCATCCTTGGCCACCTGGCGGATATTGTTGCCGTAATCAAGCGTCGGCACACCGGCGTTCCAGAAGTCCACCATGGCCGCCACGTGGACTTTCATGGATGCGCGCGCAGCTTTCTCAACAGATGCCGGATCACTCTCGCGCTTGTCGCGCCACTCAGCCATGGTCCAGCCCTGCGGCAGGTAGCCGTTGATCGGGTCATGGGCCGAGGTCTGGTCGGTCACGATATCCGGTTTCACGCCGCGCGCCACCAGTTCGGGAAATACGTCGGCTGCATTGCCGAGAAGACCGACGGATTTCGCTTCTCCGGCCTTGGTCCAGCGC